>JALUTL010000211.1 GCA_027016475.1 Candidatus Heimdallarchaeota archaeon | reverse complement strand
GAATATGTCAGATAACAAGAAAACGTATAGAATTACTTTTTAATTAATTTTCAGGCTTGCGTATTGAGAAGATTGAAAATGGCGTTTCGTACGAGAGGAAGATTTATAGTCCTAATGTTCATGATTTTGCTGCTGAGTGGGTTTATGCCTGTTGCTGTCGTCTCTCAGTCTTCTGAAGAGATACCCCCACCAGTCTTTAGCGAAATTAGAGTAAATGACAATCAAGTTACAAGATATGTGTTTGAAAACAATACAAGAATCAAAATACTGTATACAGCAGACCGATTGAAAGTAGATGGAGTTCTGCTTTTGGGACAGGGGAGTAATTTAACTGAAAATCTGACATTGGCGAAGGCATGGAACTATTCCATGACTCTGGACAGTCAATTCAAAGGAACAAAATTCTTCTCCATTGAGATCAATGTAACGGGTTTCACCAAATTTTATGCTTGGGCATGGTCAGGCAACATAACCAATGGAGTAGCGGAAAAATTCGATACATTCGACAAGGAATTGGACAACAACAAAGGGTATCATTATCTTTGGATAGCTGAAGGCCCACGTTATCCCGAATTTATATCGGTTACAAACGCTACGGTCGTTACAGGTTCTACAACCGATTTTGTGACTGAATTGGGGACTACAGTGACCATAAATTACAGAGTCTATGATCCAAACAATGCAACACATGCTGTCCTCGCATTCAGTGACAACAACACAAATGTCTACAGCAAAAACACCTCTACACTGGCCAATATGACATTCATATCCTTTGATTCTGCTACAAACTATTCCACTTATGCTTTCAATTACACTCTTACTCAAAGAGTTGTGTTCTTTACAGCATTTAATTCGAAGGGATGGGAAAGACTAGGGACAGATTCCTCACAGGGAATTGTCCGTAAGCTTTCAAGTTATTTTGTGATAAACTCGACGCTGTCACAGTTGGACACAAGAAACTTTACAGATTTGGACTTCATTAGCTTCAACGTAACAACCTATAACCAGACGAGTGATGATCTCGTCTTCGTACGGTATCGTCTTTATGAGAATCTGACAACCACAGAAGCTTCAAACTGGACAGAATTGCAGTTGTCTAACTTTACAACACCCTTCGAAGTAAACACCACAGTTTCAGACGTAACAGTTGCAACAACCTTGGTCACAATCTACAATTATACACACAATACAACACTCAAAGAAGATCAGAAAATTGAATTTCAACCTTTTGTCAAAAACAAGAACTTTACCGAGTATCTTGACTCAATGATCTTTGAAATCGTTGATTCCAGACCAAAAGCGTTTTTGATAATGAAGAACAACACTGCCATAAACAGTACGAGTTACGTTCTCCATTTTAACTCAACTACTGAAAAAGGTACATTAAGCAATGTGACAGTTACCTTTGGGATTAAAGGTTCCAACAATTTTACAACGCAAATTGTGACAACAAGGCCAAGCATTGACACCAAGGCAAACGTGACTCTTTCACTTGGTGGTGAAGGCAATTACACAATCATCTTGAATGCGACCAACTCGCTGAACCGTTCTAGAGTAGTCACTGGTTATTTCATTGTTGACAGAACCAACCCTGACGGTTCAATAACAATTGCCGCAACCAATCAAAACCAAGTAACAGTGGCATTGGACTATGAAGACTTGGGAGTTGTCAAGAGCGGTCTTGTTCAAATTCATCTTGATTGGGGAGATGGGCTAATTCAAGATGTGGCGAACCTGACCTCAGTAAAACACTCCTATCGCTTTAGTGGTACATACCAGCTTAAGCTTATCCTTAAAGATAGGGCAGGGAATATCGGGATCATCACCCAAAACATCACAATTGTAATTCAAACAACTTCACAAACAACCAATCAAAACGGAGCAATCTCGCCCATATTCATTTTCTCCACTGTTTTCATGGCCATAATCGTTCGAAAGGCATACACAAAGAAATCTAGCCAGTAACAAGAAACTATAAGAGTCTGTCAATAGAAAATCATCATTATATATGTGGTAAGCCAAGCAATTGTTATGAAAACATATCTCCTTGTAATCCTTGTCGCTACAGGAGCTTTTGCATTTACTATTAGTGTGAATTACAACATTCGAACAACCGGAGACATACAAAGAGGGCTGAATGTAGATTTTTCAACTTTTGATATGAACCATAACCGAATTTCAGACAATCTGGAAATGAAACAAAACGGGAATTCTTTTATTTTGACATATGATGGCATGCCAGAATCCGTTGTAAACCTCTTGACGAACCTTGGGTTCAAGGTAACCAATATCGTAACCAAATGGAATGTCATTGCCTTTGAAGGTGAATTCTCTCAATTGCTCAAATTAAGCCAATCAACCACCTCAATCAAATTTGTTGAAGAAAATCTTCCTGTAAAGCCAATGCTCATGTACTCTGCAAGACAACTTGGCGCTAGACCATATGTGTGGGACTTGGGTTATCAAGGAGATTCTAACCAAGCGATTGCAATAGTGGATTCCGGAATTGATGACACCCATCCAGCATTGGCAGGAAAGCTCATCGGCTGGAAAGATGTAGTAGGAGCATCGATTGATCTTATAGGAGATGAATATTTTGAACCAATTGACAAGGTAGGACACGGCACTCATGTAGCTGCAATCGCAGCAGGCAAACAATTGGACAACGTTGAAATTATGGAAACGGGGCTGACACCAAGCAGTGGATTTTTCACATTTGTAGGGAGTATCCCGAACCTTCAGGAGCAATCCACTTTTGATTTTACTATTGATTGGGGAGCGAAAGGGACTGACAATCCGTCAACACAACTTGACATTCTCATATTGAATGGTACCAATCCACAAGAATTGGTTCGGCAAGTTCAAACCGATACAACCGGACTGTTTTCTAGCTCTTTTTCATTGGATCCAGGGAATTACTTCATAGGAGTGGCAAATTTAGGAAACGGACTAGAAAACCAACCGTTTCAGATCAAGTACAATTTGTTGAGAGACAGCGACATTGCAGAAGATTCTTATCCAATTTTCTCTGGGATTGCTCCCAACAGCCCACTTGTAGGTGTAAAGGTGTTTGATGATCAAGGAGCGGGTAATTTGGGGACAATCATTGCAGGTTTGGAATGGGTTATGGATAATCTGGAAACTTACAACATATCTGTGATTAACCTGAGTCTTGGAGCGGATGAAGTCTCTCCTACATTGGATTCGATTATTGAAGATTTTGCAACACAAGGCGTTATTGTAGTGGCAGCTGCAGGAAATGATGGAGTTGCTTTTGGAGGAATAGGGTCACCCGGTTCTGCACCTTATGCAATAACTGTTGGAGCAGTGAATCGGTTCAATGAGATTGCTTATTATTCCAGCAACGGAAATTCTACAAAAAACAGTGTAGTGAAGCCGGATCTTGTGGCACCAGGCGGATCAACTACAATTCCGAGTTTGGGTGATCAAAGCAGTTACACGCCGGGTTGGGGGTTAATATACTCAGCCGCTACCAAAGAAGGAAGCTATTTTTCCGGCACTAACCTGTTAATCGGTCAGCAGGGTACAAGCATGGCAGCCCCACATGTTGCAGGAGCGGTTGCATTAGTCCAGCAAGTTCTTAAGGAGCAAGGGCGGCTCAACAAGGACTTGAGCACATTTCAGCTCATAAAAAAGGTTCTTCTTGAAAGTACATTTCAAGTAGGATTTTTGGGATTGGGTGGGGAATCAAACGATGGAGGACAGCAACAGAGTCCATCAACGGTTTTGTCAAAGGATTATGTTGAAGGATGGGGAGCTTTGGATTTACAGGCAGCCATAGATTATTTGCAAGGTGAAATACTTGTCAATGAGCCACACACTCAAACATTGGCCGCTGAAAATAGTTTTGAATCAAAAGTGATGGTGAAGAAGGTGTTGCTTACTGCCGGCAAGAAATATACATTCTATTCAACAATTCCAAATGGTGCTACTGTTGATATGATGATCTACGATTCCAAAACAACTGCAAATGGAGAACTCAAAGTCATTGCGGCAAAACGTATTTCTGCTTCCGGTTCTGATGCTATAGGAAAAATCAACGTCACAGCCAATGTTACTGATTTTTATGATTTTGCGATTAAGCTGGTGGATTCTTTCAATGCGGTTGACAGATTGCACATGGTTGTCC
>JALUTL010000210.1 GCA_027016475.1 Candidatus Heimdallarchaeota archaeon | reverse complement strand
CCATTTATCTCTGCTTCAAACGCTTCTTGCATTGCAGAAGCATGTCGGGAAAAAGCAAAATTGTACATCTCTCCTTTTTTTGGGGCTACGATTACGTCACATCTGGATTGAATTGGAAAATTTTCCGTTGGAAAATGAAATCGTTGAAAGTTTAAGATTATTGGGGCACAGGAATATTCACCTTCCATTTCTCACAATCAGGGATTATTGGAGAACGTTTGCGAAGCTCAAGTTCTGGTCAATATCGTTTGAAATTGAAAAATTCCTTCGTAAGATATCTGTACCTCCAAATCAAGATATTCCTGGAACTTTTGGCGGGTTGCTTTATTTGCTCTCAAAAGAAAATAACCTGAAACTTACAAAAAAACAAATAATGGAAAAACTTGGTATTTCCACGGGACGTCTAAACAAAGGCATCCACTTTGCTTCATCTCTTCTTTTTGAGGAAAACAACTAAAACAGATAATGAAAGATTAAGGTGAACCTCTGCAATGTCCATAGTGCTACTTTTCGCTTCACTCGAGGCGTATGACACGGAAAAATATTCTTCTATCCAATTTAGAACAACCTCAATAACTATTCGTACCGATGATGCGCTGACATTTTCAATGTCGTCTTCCAACGTGTGGTGATAAGGAAAATCGAAATCTATCAGATCCACTGACCTTATCCCTCTCTCAATAAACGGAATGTGGTCGTCAATGATGCTGTATCCTGGATCCTCCGTGAAATATTCACTGTACCCTAGACGTTTAGCTATGTCCCAAATTTGCTCGTTCATCTCACCATCACTGTTCCTTTCCTTTTTCAGGTTTAAATGCACATCTCCAATCATGTCAAGTAAAATAAACCGCTCCAATGATAAAACCATCTGATCTGGAATGCTTTCTGCAAAATGACGAGAGCCAACAATCCACTCCCATCCGTGAATTCCGTAACCGCCACTGTCAAACCCTTGATCTTCTCCATCAAAAAGAACAAACCCTAAATCGATCTGAATCAAGTCTAAAGCGACCATAAGTGCCATGATTCCAGCTACCCCTGAAGCCCCGTCATTCGCTCCTGGAACTGGAAGGGAAGGATTGTTGGAGTCTTTGGTTGCCCTCATTCTGGAATCAAAATGTGCTCCGATCACTACCTTTGGTATATAATTCCCGTTTTCAACAAACGATTGACCAAAGGATGATTTCGTGATCAAATAGTTTGTAAGAGTTGTATTTTTGTACATGAATGTTTGTGTGGACAACTGCCAACTAGAGCTGTTCTGAGCAAACGATCTGACCAATTCTCCGAATTGCTTGCTTGCATTTGACCCTGGTGTCCTTGGTCCTAGATTCATTTGCCACTCTATATACTCCATAATTGTACTCGAATCGGGTAATTGATTCAACAGCTGTCCACTACTTGATCCGAATAGTGTCAAAACCAAGAGAAACAAAACAAATAGCTTCTTCACTAATTTTGAGTTAAGAGTGTGTTTTAGTAAGTTTGTTTTATGGGCTAATTTTTTTAATAGTCGCCATCTGGCATGTCGCCGTCCATTCCTGGCGCACCGCCATCCTCGCTCAAGTTTTTGGCGGAGACGATGTCGTCAATGCGGAGGAGGATAATCGCGGCTTCAGCAGCAGATGAAATTGCTTGATATTTCACACGCAGAGGCTCAAGAACTCCGAGCTCTTTCATGTCCTCAACCTTACCAGAGAATGGGTTAATGCCATATGACAATTTGTTTTCGGCAAAGTAGTTGTTCATTTCACCGATCATTTCTATTGGATCCAACCCGGCATTCTCTGCCAATGTCTTGGGTATGGTAAGGAGGGCCTGTGAGAATGCTCGAACAGCCAATTGTGTCTTTGGTGGCTGCTTGTCTGCAAAGTCGTTCAGGTCTCTGGATAGAAGGAGCTCAATTGCACCACCACCGGGAACTAGTGCTTTGTCCTCCAAAATGTTTCTTACAACAGAGAGGGCGTCATGGATTGATCTTTCATATTCGTCCAAGACAAATTCAGTACCACCTCTGATCACAATTGTTACTACTGAGCCATTTGGTGCGCCTTCGATGAAGATCAAATCATCTCCGGCAACATTTCTCTGTTCAACCAATTGGGCTGTACCCAAGTAGGACTCTTCAATGTCATCCAAATTGGTAACAATGGTGGCACCGGTTATTTCTGCGATTCTTTCAATGTCTGATTTCTTGACTCTTCTTGCAGCGGAGATGTTTGCCTCAGCAAGATAGCTCTGAATTGTGTCATCAATGCCTTTCTGGGCAAACACAACATTGGCACCAGATTTGATGATCTTGTCAGCCATTTCCTTCAGCATGCTCTTTTCTCGTTCGATAAACTTTTGAACTTCTTCTGGGGTTGATATTGCAAGTTTTGCATCAAATTCTGTTTTCTTGATTTCCAATTCCTTGTTAATAACAAGGATTTTGGGATTCTTCATACTCACTGGCATGTCAGGATGGACAAATTCTTTGTCTACAACAAGTCCCTTGATCAATTGGGTCTCACTCAATGAATTGCCCATCTTCTTGACGATGACCACTTTGTCAATGTCTGCAATAACCTTGTCGTCCTTTTTCTCCATTACTGAAAGCATTGCGTCAACAACAATGTTTGCAAGCTTTTCATCTTCTATTTTCACGATTTTTGAGGACATGGAAGTCTTTGCGATGTTAATGAGCGATTGCCTGTCATCCTCAGTGATCTCAATTGCATTCTTCTTCAAAATTTCAAGAGATTTTTCACGGGCCAGCTTGTAACCCTCTACAATGGTGGATGGGTGAATGTTTTGGTCAAGCAAGTCTTCTGCCTTTTTCAACAATTCTCCTGCCAACACAACCACACTTGTGGTGCCATCTCCTACTTCTTGATCTTGTGTCTTGGCCAATTCAACAACAAACTTGGCACCAGGATGTTGAACATCGATTTCTTTCAAAATTGTTGCACCGTCATTGGTAATGACAACATCCCCAAAGTTGTCAACAAGCATCTTGTCCATGCCTTTGGGGCCAAGAGAGGACTTGACAGCCTCTGCAATTACCTTTGCTGCTTGAATATTGTTTCTGAGTGCATCTCTTCCACGAGTTCTAGTAGTTCCTTCTTTCAAAATTATTACTGGTTGTCCTGTCAAACTCATTTTTCATCAACCTCGTGAAATCATGTATGATTTTACGCATGTTACTATTTCCCTTAACGAATAAAAATCTAAAGTTACTGTTCAAAACCGGCCTATGTGTGGAAAACATAAATGTTTAGTTATGAAAATCAATTTTTCATTCTTGTTTCACTAAGATATCTTCAGTTTAGTGCAAAATGTATGGTAGGGTGATTATATTAGTTGCAATACATTAGTCATGCGGCCTCTTGGTCGTGGTTGCCTTTTGAGAAAATGGTTGCTGATATGCCCAAAAGAATCAAAGCCATTCCGCCTATTTGGATAGGTGAGAGAAATTGATGCAGGATTGCAGCTGCGAGAATAGCGCCAAGCAATGGTTCCCCTAAGGTTGCCGCTGCGACAACTGACGACTTTAATCTGCTCATTGTATATTGGAACGATGCGTGACCAAGTGCACCTGGAACCAAAGCCAATAGGAAACCATAGAATAAGGCAAAAGAATCAAGAGTCCCCAATTTTCCGGTCAATGTCAACCACACTCCCAAGAAAATTGCGGCAGTAAAATTTACTTTGGGAAAATATATCCATAGACCCTGCCTATGGATTCCCCATCTTGCAAGCGCCATATAGATTGCCAATGCCAAGGCTGAAAGCAACGCGAAGATCACTCCTTGAATCAGGACATCTTTGTCAGATGCTTGATAAATGCCCAGTAAGGAAGCGCCGAGTATTGCAACCAAAACTCCGACCCACTGCAGTGCTGAGGTTTTTTCGTTGTAGAAGACCCATGAAAGCAGAACCACAAAGATAGGTGCACTGTTTGTCAGCACCAATGAAATGCCGACCGGGAGAAAATCCAAAGAGATAAACCATAAGGAAAAGTGAACCCCCAAACTGATTCCTGCAACAACAACCGAGACTGAGTCTGAAAATCGGGATAGAATCCGAATCCCTCCTTCGATTTTATGTTGAGGGTTTTGTTTCATTAGCCGAAAGAATACCAAATAGGTTATGATTGAAGTAAAAAGAACTCTTGCCAAAGCTAGTGCAACCC
>JALUTL010000209.1 GCA_027016475.1 Candidatus Heimdallarchaeota archaeon | reverse complement strand
ATTGTGTGGACACCAATTTTTTTATCACTCTTTATTCAGCAAACCCAAATGAATTTGAACGGCTTAATTCATTTCTGAAGAAAATTGGGGCCAAGCTCGTCATATCCAATTTTGTTCAGAGGGAAATGAGATGGTATATGCGAAGGCAAATTGAACCACATCTGAAAGTATACGCTGTAGACAACTCTGACTTGAAAGAATATGAAAACCGCTTACGAGGGAAACTTGGAAGCCTTCCACAAACGCCTGATGTCTCAGTCATCTATACAGCAGAAAAATTGGGCATCCCAATTGTTTCATCGGATCTCAAGTTGGTAGAAACAGCAGAAAAGTTGGGTCTGAAAACCTACATGAATAGCTCATTTGCAATTTTTCTCAAAGGCTTGGCAAAGGATCCTACGGATCAGGCTTTTTTGGAAGAGGTATACCAAAAGTTATTTGCAGATGAAGTGAGCTACTCTGTCAAGGGACAACACGTCTATGATCCAGTTATCAGGCTACAAAAGGTAATGGATTCTGCCTTAAAAGTCGTTAGAGCTCAAGAAACCAAAACAGAAGAAATTCAAGCATCCGATTATGATTTTCAGGAATACTTGGATTTGAGCACACTGACAAAAGAAGTTAGGACAGATCTCAGCGACTATGTGGCTATGATGGAAGAGGGTGCTTTTGATGTCTTGAGCGACATTTTAGAACAAAAAGCCAACCTCTTGCTTGATCGATGCACCGAAGTACGTCTACTAGGGATACCGGAAACTGATCCAATCTATAGAGAAGCCTTGACATCGTTGGCGCATATCCTATTGCTTAATTCGACAGTGAATCTTGGACTCCAGCGTTTGGAAAAGGTTCATTCAATTGTTGATCTACTACTTCTTCTTTTATTTGAAATCAAGGATGTCGCTGACAGGATCGAAATTGAGGTGCATTTGCAACGGATCATCCTTTATTTCCTCAGTGACCAAATTTCTAGGTTGAATGTATACTTCAATCCGAGTTTTATTTCCAGATGCCTAGAAAACGGACGACAAGACATTGCTGAGTTGATGAGAACTTTTGGAATAATTGCTGCGGTTTTGACCAATAAAGAAGCAGAGAAAAATGCAATTGCAAAGGATTTTTCAGAGATACAATTTGTTATTCAATTGGGATACCAGTTTGCCGCAGTAAAGAAACCTCAATATGCTTGGTTACTCTTTGAACAGGCAATCTATATGAGCTTGAACTCTGAGATGACAGGTTTGCTCTATGCTGTGTTTGAAGTAATGTTGCCATTGCATTACGCAACAGGTGGTTTTTCACCTTCATTGATAGAACTCTTTGACTTTGTTGAATCCAAAGCGGATGTGAAGCTGGATTCATACAGAGAAAGACTAAAAGTGAAAAGCAAGGTTGATCCAGACCAATTGGTAAAACGGCAAAAGTCTGTTGACAGCTTGCCAGAAACTTTTCAGGGATTTCTGGATGTAATTGAGGTTATACCGACCAGCTTTAAACAGCTTGGAAGAGCAATTTTGGTCAAGGTGATAGACTGGCAATCCATGACTTTGATTGGGATAATTGATCCTACTTTGACATTAGATGAAACATTGTATGTTGGCACCAGTGTCAAAATACACAGCGGTAAAGTCAAACTGATCGAAGCGCCAAAATCCTTGAAGGAGAAGACAAATGTCAATCTTCTGATTGTATGCTATCCAGAAAACCTGAAATTTATTGTTAGACGGGCAGGTATTGCATCCCTTGCAAGACCAGAAGAAAAAGTAATCAAGTATGATTTATGATAGCATCTCACAAACTTTCAAAAGGCCGTATAATTACTTCCAACGACTTTAAATGGAAAGAGGATTAAAATCAAGGTTCAATAAGGCCGTTTTTTGTGAAATTAGATGCGTTCCTTGTTGTGAATTATTATCTTTTCCTAAACCTCAGTTTAGATCGAAATTTTATACTGAACAGTTACTTCTTTGATTGTGGAATAAATCCATGGAAAAAAACCATTCTGCCATAGTAGTCAAGAAATAAAAGTTATCAAAGGTAACCAATACCAATCCATCCAACCTGGAAGGTGACCAAATTTAATATAGTAAAAAATAGCAAGCGATGACAATTCACCAATCACTAAGAAAAAGTTACAATTTGTCAACGACCAGTTGATAAATGGTATTTTGGGAGTGTTGTCTTTCAAAATTGTTTGTGCGCGTCTAATCATGAGCAACATGAAAATTGAACCTAAGACACATGAACCCATTATCAACAGCAATGTCGATCCTGCATCATAATTTCGTTGTCTGTAGTAAATGTCAGCAACTATGATTATGTGGGAATAGAGGCCCCAAATGTAATTAGAATTTCCTTTCTTGGGAAGGGTCGGTAATTACTGTCCAATCGTCTTGAAAAAACCATTTGTGCCATGCCCATGTGTAGGAAAAGCAATTTAATATATTTTGTTTCAGTAGTCCGTCAAGAATCATAATCAATTTGACCGTCGTCAACATGTGGCTTAAAATCTAGCCAAAACTCTGGCCATGAACTTTTGAAAAAACATTTTTGAATGGAAGACTTAGGAGAGGCTAATGGAAGGACTGTTTGGAAACTACACAACCCCCCCTGAGATCAGATTAGACCCCTTTCAATCTTTTTTTGAGAATGGAACAGTTATAGCAGGATTTTCAGCGGCCATTGCCAGTCCAAGAGGCAATCGTCCCCGAGAAATCAGTCCAGTACGTAAAAGAGGAAATGAGGAAGAAAAGAAAGTTACAGCAGACAACCTTCTGTTGGATATTGCCAATGGAAAAGAGCCCGCCATAGTAGTATCTACGGACGATCATTTAGTCCAAAATCCGCTTGATCCAACAGTCGTTCCAAAAAAAATCAAAGTCAATGCAAAGGCCATCTCCATCGTCAACAAATATCCCATTTTTAGCAGAAACAGGAAAAATCTTCCATATGGGTTCATGCTTGTCACATTCCCAACAACTCAAATGTACTATCCTCGCGAAAATCCTACAGCAATTGGCTTCATGATGAAGTCTATCAAAAATGCAATTGAACTGAGGAATAATGACGCATCTTTGGCAAGATCCAAAGCAATTTCATTTTTCAACATTGGTCCCAACAGCGGGGCAAGCCTAAAGCAACTTCATGCACAGACTTACATATGGAGAGGTGACAGGGAAATTGTAGGAAGGGATTCTTACCTTTTCAAGAAAGCATACAATTCAATGAATCATTGTCTTGGATGCTTACTTTCACAACCTACAGGGATTGAAAAGGATCATTTAAATCAGTCACTTCACCTCAAAAAAAGAATAATTTATGATGGCCGTTTTTTCAAGGTGTTCTTTGCCTACGCACCATTGCGGATGCTACATGTCAGGATCATTCCTAAACGGCATATTGCAACCATAAGTCAATTTGAAGACGAAGAGCTGGTAGAGTTGGGCAATTGTATCGCATTGGCGGATGATGCAATTTTTTATGTCAGTAGTTCATTGGGATATCCATTTCAAGACAGATCCATAGCATTACGCGAAGATTATGAAGAGCAGCAAATGCACATGCTAATCGATGTTCTTCCTTCTTGGCCGTTGGGAGGTGCTGAGCTTGTAACCTCTCTCACAATAGTTTCTCGGTCTCCAGAAGAGGCTTCAAAAATATTTTCAGACAATAAGCAATAATCATTGGTCGATAGGTGGCTCTCCGTCCAAAATTTGACCTATTAATTCGACAAGACAACAATAGCCTTATTTGATCCAAAAAAAACGTTCTCCTATGAAAAGACCAAAAATTGAGATAGACATTCCGGAAGATTTATCCGAACATTTTGTCACAGGGGCATTTGGAGGGTTAACACCTGCTGGAGGGAACATAATTTATTATGTTGAAGACCCAGTAATTGAAATGGAAGATTATGATCAGCAAATCAAAATTAGAAAGGTCGTGAGGAAAGGAAAGGTCATGATCAGAATGTCACCAACCACATTCAAAAGCATTGCAATCTGGATGAATGCCAACTTGAAGGCTTATGAAGACAAGTTTGGAGAGATTTTCGTGCCAGAGCATTTGAAACAAAATGCAGAAAGCGGAGCAGTGGAAGATTTTCACTAGCAGGAGGGAAGCAATGAAGTTCCCGTTCAAGGTGCTGAAAGTTGAAGGACAAAGTATGGAACCCCTTTACC
>JALUTL010000208.1:7206-12233 GCA_027016475.1 Candidatus Heimdallarchaeota archaeon | reverse complement strand
CTAAACAATATGTAAAAAATAAAAAAAAAAAAGGGTGTGTCTTTTCTAACTTATTATGGCAATAGCCATAACCCACTAATCCAAAATGTTCAATCTCTATTGTTAAAAAATGGATTTATAGGTTATAACACACCATCTAAATTTGTCTTCAAACAATTAACCCAAACCATTGATCCTGATGCACTTGATATTCATAATTGGTACGTAAACGGACTTTGGAGCGAAGGCTATATGATCTGATCTTCCAAATGATGGAACGGCTCTATTTTTATTCCAGATTCAAGAAAAGCTACGAAATTCTGTTCAACAATCTTGTCCATGTAAATTCTAAGTGGATGTACTAATACAATCACAGTGTGTGATTGTGCATAATCTCTCAACCAATCCAAATTGTATTTCGCTTCATCTCGATAACTCGGGTTTATCCAATATGTGCCGGGAATAAACTTTGTTGTTCCATGAACCTCTTCTGGAAGGTCTGGTGTTTCAGCATTACCCGTAAACAAAGTGATTCCTGTTTCCATTGAAAACTTCAACAACTTGTCCGGCTCATATTCTGGCGTATGAAATCGATTTAACTTTAGAACACCTGATCCGTGTTTGCTCATCGATTTGACTTCTGTCCCAAACTTTTTCTCTAGAAATGTTTTCCCTTTTCTAAAATTTTCCAGTATATCTGTGGTTACCGCATGATACGCCAATGTATGTCCTTCCCTTTTCAGCAAATTTAGAACGTCCGGCTTTGAAACAGTATATGGTTGATAGAACCAGCCTGCTTGTACATCATGCTCCCGTAATCGCTCGATTAATGTAGGCACATATTTTTGAAACCCAAAAATCTTAAGTTTGGGCGCTATTAATGGATAATTTAAACACAGCTTGTTCAACCCCTTCTGAAAAACATTTTCCCAAGAGTAGCCGTTGTCAACATCAATACGGAGAAACACACCCATGTTTTTCCATTTCCACAAGCATATAAATTCATATCGCTCTGTCTTTGCTGTAGGGATTCATGAATCTTACAACTTGATCAGATTCAATCATTGCGTATAGCATCGATTATACGCAAAATAATGGGGTGTCTCTTTTGTTGATGTGATTTTCTATAATACTGTCTTTGGATGGTTTGATTGCACATTTTTGTATGCAATTTTTTTGCATTATTACGCTACATAATTATTATCTTTAAAAATATCTTGATGTTGTCAATTTGATGGAATCCCGTTGCATGATCTGCAAACGAGAAATTCTTGCTGCACACGAGAGTTTACATTGTCCGCACTGTAGTTACCCATTTCATGGAAGTCACATATTGGAATGGGCAAAAATACACGGGGCTTGTCCAGTATGTAAGAGAGGAATCGTTGCATCAGGAAATCTAGTAAAGCCTAGCAAATATGGAGCAGCAATTGAGGTTAATAAAATTGAAACTATTGATTTTGAAAAATTCTCTTCTATTGTTGAACAGTCACTTCAGATATGGCATAATTCAGTTCCCATAAAAAGAATTGCCAAGGCTATGGACGTTTCCGAAGAAAAAAATGCTTGATTATCTTGAACAATTAATCATTGATGGAACCATTGTGGCGAAATTGGAAACCAACGCAAGTGGTCACTCCCTAGTTGTTTTTGACCAAAAATGGAATGTGCCAAAGCAGTTTAAATCTGAAATTAATGAATGGATGGCTGAGGCCAAAAAAATTGTCCATGAAAATCAAGATTTGAATACTCTGAAAGAAAGAATTGCTGAGGGAACAAATCTGACAGGTCGTCCTGAATTTGAACGATATGGTTCTGAGGAGTTCCATCAACTCCTTGAAAAAATGAAACGGACTTTTGTGGATGCATTGAAGAAGAGGATTTCAGAATTGGACTGCCTGCCTGTCAAAAACAATTCAATCGTGGATGAACTGAAAAAGTATGTTTCAGAGATACTGGATGCTGATGTTCTTGAGGAATCCGCCAAAGACGAATGGCGTCTCTTTCTACAAAAATATGAAAAGTACAACGGGGTGGATCTCAAGAGTGGCTTGCATGTGCTGTATGCTCTCGAGGGTATGATTGGTGCAAAAATTCCTCATGTTGAGCAAATGGAATGGAACACATTTGGCTTCAAAGCTGAAGATGGCAATGTAGTGGCATTGGCATTGCCCAATAAGGGTTTAAAAACACTGCCGGAAGAGATAGGGGACTTGGAAGCGCTTGAAATCTTGCGATTGGACGGAAACAAGCTCAAAAACCTTCCAAGTGGTTTAGAAAGCCTTCAAAATCTTAAAGAGCTAGATTTGGGGCGCAATGAAATTCATTCATTGCCAGATGGGATTGGAAAACTTCGTAATCTCAAAAGAATAAGGCTATTCCACAATATGCTGACTTCGTTGCCTGAATCGATTACTGAACTGACTCCTGATTTGGTTGACTTAGGATACAACCAATTTGATAGACATCCTCCTCGAATAAGGGTATGGCTGTCTTCACTGAAAGAAAGGGGTGCCTTATATGAATGAATCTATGAACTTTTACGGAAAGAGGTCAATTAATTTTGACAAATTCAAATTCTCTAGGCATAGGATATTTAAATTATTATTCTCGTAAATATTTGATCGTTCCTTGTTTAGTGTCATAACTGAACTTTCGGACATACTTGAGCAATGGCTTGATAATTTTGAGGACGAGTTACAGGATATATGTCCCGAAATCCTTGATTCTTTTGTTAAGCTGTTGGAAGACCCAAGTGTTGATTCACTGAACGAATTCGTTGAAACCTATTCCCATGAACTAAAAAAGAAAATTCCCATTGCTCATGAGGCATTAATGAACATTCTGAAAACATATGGTGTAATCACCTAAGTCTCATATTTGATAACCAAGGCGATTGGTTTGGCTAGTCTTTCATCCGAAACAAATACCTTGTCTCCATCATTCAAATTCATTGATTGATCATCTTGCAATATTTTTCCTTTGCACATCAATGTTGGATTGGCCAAACCCAACGCCAAAGCAATTCTATACCTGAAATCCTTGATTGATTCATTTCGTATTGCAAGAATTTGCTGGGTTTCCACCGAAAACTTTGTGCCGCACATCGGACAACTTTCATTCCGTTTCAATTTCATAATGGTAAATGAACCATACAACCCATCGATGAAAAGATAGTTCTTGATTGGTTTTCCGATGTCCATAATGACTTTGATTAACTCTTGGGACATTATGCCTCCCACAATTGCAGACAATGTTGATACGGACGGGATTGGAGCTTCTGGCTTCTCGACATCCATTTCTTTCCGAGCTTCTCCAAGTGGTGAGCATGCCTGTGACAGTTTTTCTTGGGGTATCAAGGGTTGACATTCGAAACATGGTGTTTTATAGGGAATTATTGTCTGTACATTTCCCAAAAATCCAAACATTCCTCCTGTAACCAACGGCAATTTTTCCCGAACAGCCAGTGAATTTGCCCATCTCCTCCCTCTAAATGTATCTAGACAACTTGCAATGGCATTTACTCCGTCCAACATTCTCTTGTCAAGCTTCTGCATTGCCATTGGAAAAGCAACGATATTTACATCTGGGTTGATCTCCAAAAGTTTGGCTTTTGCTACTTCTGCCTTGTTCTTTCCCACATCATTTGGTGTAAAGAGAAGCTGACGATTCAGGTTGCTGAGCTCTATGGTGTCAAAATCAACCAAAATTAAACCTCCTATTCCTGCCATGGCCAAATTGGCAGATACTACACTTCCCAATGCACCTACCCCTAAAACCAAAACGGTTGCATTGGAAAATTTATCTTGATTCCACTCTGGGATCAGTAGTTGCCTAGCATATCTAGAGTCAAATGAATTGTCCATATCCTCCTTCAGTTCTTGTGATCAAATAACATTTGTCTCCGTCCACCATACCAATTGATTTAATACTTTCACTATCATCAAGCTGCTGTCCCCTGAAGACCACAATGACTGTGCTGGCAGGAATCCTTTTTTCCTTTGCGACCATCGCCTTGATTTTTGCAACAGTGTCATAAGGCTCAACATCAACAACAATAGGTGCTCCACCGCCTATTGCGGAAACAACTTCGATCTTCATATTAATCATTGAATCTTTTTTGCCTATTAAATTAATCTAAATGGGGTTGTATGAATCACATTATTGATGTCAATTTTTCTACACATTATTTGACATGTATTCTTTTTTCCTGGTTCCCTTTGTTCCCGGTTTTAGCCTGTGTTTTGCATTCGGGAAATCTTGATACAATGTCTGTGAACCCAATAGATCCGATAGAAACACAGCAATGGCCGAAATTTCACTATGTGGTTGCAAACCTACCGCCGTATTGAAATCGGCCAGCTCATAGATTTTTGGAGGAACTTTTGCACCACCAACTATAAGCAAAATATCCTGATTTGGAAATTGATGCAATGTGTTTATAGTGTCAAGGTGCTTTTCTCCATACATCGTTAAGTGAACCACAATTCCATTCCAGTGGGTGATGTATTTAGTTGCGCTCTCCACGTGCTCCACCAAAAATTCTCCTCCCCAACTTTCTGCAACTTTCTGGAGTGATTCTTCTAAATTGGTGTCTTTATCTCCAGTATAAGCAAAGGAAACACATCCAAAAGCCCTAGCAATCAATCCGACATGTGTAGTTATTCTTTGATCTCTCTGAATTCGATGATCCAGTCTCAAAATGCCGATTTTTCCGTTCCTAGATGTCATGGACTATTGTCCCCCTTTTCTCTCCGTTAAGTATGCGGAGAACATTTGTAGGGTCTTCTCCATTCACGAAGCACAACTTAATTTTGGATCTTTGGACAATCTTTGCACCTACAAGATCGAAAAGAGCATATCCCGTGGGCTTTTGTTCTAGGCTGTTGACAATGTCAATTAGTCCTTTGTAGCTTAATTCTGCAAATGGCTTTGCACTAGAGTCTTTTATAGGATCCTTGTCATAGACAAAATCTATGTTGGAACAATTAAACAGCCAATCTGCATTGGTCAGTTCCGCAGTAAGCGCTGCAACCGCATTGGTGGAC
>JALUTL010000208.1:0-7196 GCA_027016475.1 Candidatus Heimdallarchaeota archaeon | reverse complement strand
GCTGTATTCCTCCAACAAAAACAATTTCATGGGTTGATAATGCAACTTGTAGCTCTTCGTAGCTTTTGGGCGGATTTGGGTAGGCCTCAGGAAACGCACTCTGAAAAATTCGAGCATTCATTCTTGAGGCCTCAATTCCTAACATGTCCTGAACAGTGTATGATGCCCCAAGCTCTTTTACTGCTTTTGAATATTCTCTAGCAGGCGCTCCTCCTCCCACAATCACTGCCAGTCTGTGCCCCTCATTTTTCAACTGCTTGATCAAGTCAACATAGGCCTTAACACGGTCAATGTATATTTTTCCCTCTTTGAAAAGGATACTTCCTCCAATTTTCAGAACAATTCTCACAAATCCCATTTCACTATAGCAAGTTTAAGGTTTGACTTAAATTACTTGCCACTTTATTTATCTCGTCTTTTGATTTCAACAATGTCTCCAAATGTAACTTTTTTTGTACTCTCCTTTGCAAGAAATTCTGGATCTGCCATAGTTTCTTCAAAAAGTGATATTCCAAGTACTCGTTCTAGCTTTTTGGCTTCATTGTCAGTGGGACGGAGCTTGCCACTTTCAAATGATGCAATCTGTGAGGTTGAAATTCCCGTTTTCGCTGCAAGAACTTCCCGCGTCATTTTGTTTTTAGTTCTTGCACTTTGAATTTTTGAACTGTAGTCTTCAGACAATGCTTTTTCTGCATCTGCCTGCCTTGGTCTGTATTTTTTGGGCGGATTTCTAACCGATTGCACTGGCCTTCGAGTGGTTTTGACAGGTGAAGCGGTCGATACAGCCTTTGATTTCGGACTTTCAACAATTTTTCCAAACTGCGTACAATTGGAACAAACTGTTAAGAGTGCCCCCTCTACCTTAATTGTAAACGAGTTCCCTCGAATTGCATTGCCGCAAAATTCGCAACTTATGGTGCTTCTTTTCATACAGGTCTAAATAATATTAAGCTTCTAAGCTAGAAAAAACTTGTGGTTACCACAGAACTTTGATGCTGTGTTATTCAGATGAGACAAGACCTGCTGGAGTAATTTCAAAAACGGCTTCGTTTTCCGCCAGAACCGGGCTGTCGTATACCTTGATCACACGCTTCTCCCCTTTGGACTTCCGCAGGTAAAACCGGGTGCCTGCCCAGTGTCCCATGATGTTGCCGCCTACGGCATTGGTGGGGTCGCCGAAAAATTGGGCAGGATTGGCCTGCACTTGATTGGTCACCACCACGGCCACATTGTAGGTGTCTGCCAACCGGTGGAGCGTGTTGAGGTGCGCATTGAGGATCTGCTGCCGTTCTGCAAGCGTGCCCCTGCCTGCATATTCTGCCCGGAAATGGGCAGTCACTGAATCGACAATGATTATTCCGTATTCATCTGGGAATTGGCTAAGCATTTCAAGTAATTTTATGGAAATTGCTTGCTGAATGTCACTGTTTTTTGCTCTTGCATACATGACGTCTTTAAGAATTTGGTTTGTATCCTTTTTCCATCCTTTTTCTTCTTTGAATCGTTCAGCGATCTGTAAAATACGGGCTGGAGAAAACGTTCCTTCCGTATCGATGTATATTGCTTTCTTTCCAATTCCTCCAAGCTCAGGGGGCATTTGTACTGTGACAGCCAATTGATGACATAATTGAGATTTGCCGGACCTAAAAGCTCCAAAAAATTCATATGTTTCACCTGCTCTCACTCCTCCGTTTCCCAACTCACTGACAAAGGTCAGATTGTCAACCGATTCAATTCCAAATGTAAAATATTGACTGGTTCTTTGCTTTTCGAGAACATCCAATGCGCTCGTAAAGAATCCCCCTCTCAATGTTTCTGTAATGTAGGTTTGATATTTCATTGCAGCGTTGGCCGTTAAACCATAGCGTTCCTCCAACTCCTTGATTGGGGTGGTTTCAAGCAATCCTACGCTCATTCCCTTTTCTCTAAGGGCTTTTGCGGTTGTTGGCCCAATTCCTTCGACATCTTCTAGGCTCAACTCTTCTACATAATCGTCATACCGTTCCGGAAACAACTGAGCAATCGTTGATCTGAGCTTTTTCGCTGCTGGACGTGTTAATCCTATCTCCTCCAACTCACCCAAACTCTTCTGCATTAAGTCATGAGGACTGTTAATTCCTCCTTCTTGCAGCATTTTGGCAGTTTTTGGACCAAGCCCTGGAACGTCAAGCAGTTTCATTGTTTCTGAATTCGTTCCATTTTTGCTTTTGGATGGGATTTCTTTAACTTCCGTACTTTTCAGCTTGTCCATCGGGTTTTCGGCTTCTATAACAACGGTTTCCGCATTTGATTTTGATGATTTTCCAGCCATTGATAAACCTCATATAATCTATGACCAAACCATGTTTAAACTTACGCAGGGGACGGGGAGTAAATTAAAAGTGAAAATTTTGACTCGGGAAAACTCTATTCTTTGTTTTTGCTCCAAATGAGATCATTTCACTAATGTTTAAGTTGAAAATGATTTAAACATTAGCCTATTCAGTTTTAATTTTCAATCTCACTAATTTTGACAATAATTTGACAGTTTCTCAAACAAGTATTGGAAAGCCAATTAAAGAGTCATGGAAATGTAATATAAGAATGATGGATACGCGGCAATTGTTGCTTAGGGATGGAACTGTAGTCATAGATCCCAAACTCCTTAACATTCCTCCTGATGAATTTTTGGCTAAATATGGCACATATCTTAATACATTATGTCTTGTAGCAAAGTCAGAGGCTGGAACAGCATACTACCAAAGCTATAACGCCCCTAAAGATCAGCAGTTCGGTGAATATTTTTCCTCATTTGCCCAAATTGCATCGGACATAGGTGTCAAGACTTATGCTTTGATGCACTGCAATGTGGATTATTATTTTTCTCGGGATCCCAACTTCCAAATGGTGAGAAGTGGTGGCTTCCCAATTGAAGGGTATGTTTGTCCAAATCAAGATCGATATTGGCTCTATCTCGCAGAAATTGCAGCAGAAATCTCGAAATATCCTGTTGATGGCATATTGCTCAAGGATGCACTTTTCCCTCGAGAAACGGCCTGCTTTTGTGAAAACTGCCGCCGCCTGTTTGCCAATGCAAATATGATCGATCGAGATTTTTCATTGGAACGGCTGAAGAAAAGCTCTGGAATCTTTTCCAAATGGATTGAATTCCGCATCGATGCAATTTCAAAAATGATTTCAACCATAATCCAAAGGGTTCATCAGGTTCGTAAAATAGATGTGTTGACCGAATTGCTTTTCGATCCCCAAACTAACTTTTTTGAAGGAAGCACACACCATTTTGGCCAAAGCGTCGATAGACTTCGCCAAATTTCCTCCCATTTGCTTATTCATTTGCTGCCATGGAGTGAAACTCTGCCACAAACTGACAATGAGATAAAGGAATTTATAGCTAACTTAAAACCAATACAAGATTTAATTCAAACAAACCGCAACTCACTTTACCTTTGGGGCATTACTGAGGAGAAACTTTCTTTTGCTGAACGAATCAAAACCGTACTTCGTTCACAACAAATTTTTATTCAGGAACGAGAACCGTTGACCTTATTGGATCGCAGATCCCTCCATTTGGGACTTGGTGTCTAATCCATCAACTCTTAGGATTTATATGGTCTGTAAATTTCTCGACCAATGAACTTAGGTTCAAAATGTTCATATAGAACCCATTAACTCTATAGTTGATGAGAAAAGTACCTTCTCCAGACCCTCGATATGAAATTTGGATTGCATACTTTATGTTTGGTGTAGGTTTGTTTGTCCAACTAAAAAATCAGATTGAATGCCTGTGTTAAAGATTTTGGCATTGATTGCCTAGACAGAAACAAATTTTTGACAGTACAATCAAACTATCTTGTTATCATTTGGTATGGACTTTTTATTTTGTGGAGAAATAGACCTGAAAAGCTGTCAAGGTTAAACGGAAAATTCCGCGGGGCATTGGTTGGTTATATGCTTCTTGTAATGCTTGCCTATCATTTTCTTTTGAGTGGAAATGATGATACTTTTTGGACCTTTTCCAACTTATGGCAACACTATGTGGTGTCAATAATCGTTTTTATACAATGGTTGGCTTACGAACGACATAAATACAAATGGACTTTTCTTTTTGGATGGCTATTATATCCTTTAGCCTATGCCGCATTTGCGTTGATCCATGTATTTTTATTTCATGATTTTCTTTATTCATTCCTTGACATAGAAACTCATGGCTCTTCTAATGTCCTGTTGACAGTACTCCTGATAGTGATTTTTTGCATTATCTTGGCATTACTGGTTTTGGCCATCAATAGACACTTTCTTGCTGATGAAACATTACAGGGATAATCTTGCAAACCTTTGATTTTTCTCCGAAATCTTGAAGAAGACCTCATTAAAGTTTCGTTACCGAGTGTGAAAGAAGGTGTCGAACAAGGAAGTGATATATTATCCATCTGATGATATAATTGCAAATGCCAATGTCAAGGAATATGAAAATACATATCAGGAATCAATTGCGGATATCCAAAAGTTTTGGGCCAAACAAGCAGAATCATTGGAATGGTTCAAAAAATGGGACAAGGTTCTTGATGATTCGAATCATCCCTATTACAAGTGGTTCATAAATGGGAAAATTAACATAATCCACAATGCCATAGATCGTCATCTTACGACAGAAAAGCGAAACAAGCTTGCATACATATGGGAGGGTGAACCAGGGGATATCCGTTACTTCTCTTACTATGAACTCAACAAGGAAGTATCCAGTTTTGGGAACATCTTGAAAGCTATGGGGGTACGCAAAGGTGATATTGTAACCATTTATATGCCACAAATTCCTGAGCTTATCTTCGCAATGCTGGCCTGTGCCAAAATTGGGGCTGCCCATTCTGTTGTGTATGCGGGCTTTAGCTCTACTGCATTGGCTGACAGAATTGCAGATGCAGAAAGCAAGCTTTTGATAACTGCTGATGGTGGCTACAGAAGAGGAAAGGTTGTTGATCTCAAAGGAATTGCAGACGAAGCAATGCAGAAATCCCCCACCATTGAACGTTGTATTGTTGTCCAACGAACTGGCCATGACATAAATATGGAGGCTGAACGAGATTTTTGGTACCATGATCTGAAAGCCTTACCGATTGCCGATGGGCCATGTAAAACTGAAGTGATGGATTCAGAAGATATGTTATTTATTCTATATACTTCTGGAACCACGGGACGACCAAAAGGGGTAAAACATACACATGGAGGATATGCACTCTACACTTCTTTTGTTCACAAAACTGTTTTTGATATCAAGGATACTGATAGATGGTGGTGCTTGGCAGATCCTGGATGGATCACTGGACACTCGTTTATCGTGTACGCTCCGTTGATCAATGGAACTACCACAATTCTCTACGAAGGGGCACCAAATTATCCTTACCCAAATCGTGTTTGGAAAATGGTGGAAAAATATGGTGTAAACATATTGTATACCAGTCCTACTGCCATCCGAGGGCTGATGCGTTTTGGTGATTCTTGGGTGAACAGGCATGACCTCAGCACATTACGCCTTTTGGGAACTGTTGGCGAACCAATCAACCCTGCGGCATGGGAGTGGTATTATCGTTGTGTAGGAAAGGAAAGATGTCCTATTATGGACACTTGGTGGCAGACAGAAACAGGAGGCTTCATGATCAGTCCTTATCCGATTACCCCATTAAAACCCGGTAGCGCTACAAAACCATTATTCGGAATTGAAGCAGATGTCGTTGATGAAAAGGGAAACCCAGTTCCTCCCGGTGAAGAGGGAATCCTTGTCATCAAAAAACCTTGGCCTGGAATGGCTCGCACCATCTATAAAGATGATGAGCGATACAAACGAGAATATTGGTCTGCCTATGAAAAGCAAAAATGGTATCGTGCTGGTGATTCAGCCAGAAAAGATGAAGATGGTTATTTCTGGATTATTGCTCGAATCGATGATGTGATCAAAGTGTCAGGTTATCGGTTGGGAACTGCTGAAGTAGAAAGCGCATTAGTAAGCCATCCTGCAGTTGCAGAAGCCGCTGTAATAGCACTTCCCCATGATGTAAAAGGGAACGCAATCCATGCCTATTGCATTCTGACAGAGGGAGCTAATCCCTCTCCGGCCTTAGAAAAAGAAATTAAAGAGCATGTTCGGCATGAAATGGGGCCAATAGCTGTTCCTGAACAAATAGAATTTGTGACAACCCTGCCAAAAACAAGAAGTGGAAAAATAATGCGGCGTGTGCTGAAGGCTAAAGCTTTAGGGCAAGACCCCGGTGATTTAAGTACTATTGAAACGTAACTTTGATAAATTGTACAAAACAAGCATGCTTGGTTATTCATTATGAAGAATTATAAATACAAAAACTAATTGTAATAGTATTTGTTTGGCCTTCCAGAAATTTGATGTACCCTCGGGTCGCTTTCAGCTAACTCTCTAGCAGCTTGCCGACAAGTTGGATTGGGCATACCTAGTTCTCGTGCAATTTCAATTGTTGAAAGTCTTTCTCCAGGCCTGCTCTGAAGAAGCATTTTAATTCGTTCTTTTGAAGTCAACTGCGATGGCGATTCATACTTTTTTGCGGTGGTAATACGGTTTTCTCCTATATTTTTAATTTGACTAATTTGGGCTTCTAATATTTCTATTTTTGATTTGAGCACATCCATTTCCTTTTCAAGTTGGTTGGGTTCATTTTTATGTGAAATTTCAATTGTTTCTCCTGTCAGAAATTCGTGTTTCCTTTTTTCCATGAATTCCTTGACATCATAGAAAATCTCATTTGGAACTCGTAAGATCCGATACCCTGACCAAACTTTTGTTGGCCCTTTCCTTGCAGGGTTGTCTTTCATCAGCTTCCACCAGCTTTATGTGATACATTGTATACTAACAAAAAAAACTTTTGTCTAAATTATGGCCTGAAAAATTTAATTAATCTCCCCAAGCACTTTTGATTCTTTGGTATGCAAGATCATAATCAAATGATGATGCATCATCGATACCCATAGACAATTCTGTCAAGATGCTTTGTAGCTGTTCCCCTTTTCTCTTTGCTATTGAGTACGGAATTCTGCTAAACGTTACCATTGCATATTTTGATTTGATTTCATCGGGAAATCGCTTATACAGTTCCAACTCAATTTGCTTCAAGAATAAAAATTTTTGATCGGCAACCTTGTCTCTCATTTCTACAAATTTATCTAAGGCCAAG
>JALUTL010000207.1 GCA_027016475.1 Candidatus Heimdallarchaeota archaeon | reverse complement strand
CTATATGTCAATCACCTTGTTGATTTTTCTGTTCGTTGCAACAAACTATTTGTCAACCAATGGGAGTACCATCAATTCAGAACTGGAAATATATCGATTTGTTCCAACAACAAATGGCCAATTGATTTTGGAAGAGAACAGTACAAAGGATTTAGATTTGGCCGTTTTCACGACAAGATATGTTGAAATCATTACTGGAATATTGAGGACAAATCCAGATCCAATGACTTCAGAATATTTAGTTGGAATTTCCACAAATGGAGATAATCAAACAGAGACCGTGTCATTTTCCAATACATACGGAGAATTGTTCGTAGTGGTCTTTGCCAAAGAAGACCTTAAGAACAATACTTTCAGAAAAGTAGGAAATTATCAGCTAAACGCAAATGGAATTCAACTTGAAAAGACTGAGGCACTCCACATGGATGGTTTCAAGTACAGAACCCTTCATGGAAATGTGCTTACTCCAACAAACAACAGCAGACTTGACAGATCAGAATATCGAACCTACAATTTGGATCTGAACAGGAACGAAACCATCAACATTATGTTCAATGGTGAGGGAGGAAAAATAGGTCTAGCGTTCATCAATCAAACCAGCATCATGACTCCAGAAAGCGTAAGAAAGTTTTTCACGAACACAAGTAATTTTCTTGAAGTTGTTAACACTTTAAAAGACATCTATCTTTTTGCTGTTTCGGAGAATGAATCCATATTCATTGATTACTACAATAGTGAGGAGTTTCAACTGAAAATCAAGATTGTAGTATTTTTGTTTGAAAATTCAACTGCAGGGCCAGTCAGATATACAATGGCTACAACACATGTGTTGGCCGGGGATAGGAAACCCAGCTGGTATAATGGATGGATAATCAACTTGGTTTCAGAAGACAGCAAATGGGCTAAACCACCTGGTGCAACAGTATTTCTGGTATTTGTTGCGATGGGCAGCTCATTGCTTTCAGCCCTTCTTACTCATAAGCTTTTGGATTTGGAGGAACTCAACAAGATACAGAAGCAAATTATGGATCACAATAAGCTTAAACAGAAGGCTATGGATACAGCAGACAAAAAATTATGGCAGAAGGTTCAAAGCAAGGAAGGACAGATGAAGGCACTCCAACAAAAAATAATGTTGCAACGGATGGGACCGCAACTTGCATTGTTTTTGCCTTTGATAGCCATATTTACCACTTTGAGACTTGTAATGGGAGACTACACGCTCAATAGGACTCCAGATCGCGGAGCCATTGTAGCTGTCCTTCCATTCAAAATATATTCTTGGTTTCCTTTAATAGGGGAATGGTTCAGTGAATATACATATGATCCAAAATTAAGTGCAGCAGGGTTTGGGTTTTGGTATTTTATGAGTGCAATCATGAGTTCTGCAATTGTTCAGCGAGTTTTTGGCATCAACATACAGGGAACTAACACACAAATGCGATAAGGCTTCTGCAATCTTTCTATTTGTTTCACGCGACATCTACCTAATCGTATAAATATCAACAGTTCGCACAACAGATAAGGAGATAGAATTATGGTTAGACCATCAATCCGTTCGGGTAAAAGAAAATTGCACAAGACCATTTCTGGTAAATATGTGTGGAAGAGTATAAAGAAAAAACCAAACGCACATAAATGTGCACAATGCAAAAAGCCACTCAATGGTATGCCAAGAGGGACACGGGTAGAGATTCGAAGGCTTCACAGAAGCGAAAGACGTCCTGAAAGGCCTTTTGGCGGTCAGTTGTGTCCTCCTTGCACCCGACGACATTTTAGGACAATAGCCAGACAGCAAATCTGAAATTATTCTGGCATCAGGTGAAACTTTTGGCAATTGTGGCAATTGGTGGCCCGCATGGTTCAGGTAAGTCTTCAGTAGCGAAGCGGATTGCAGAGAAGTTCAATATGAACTATGTGTCGGCCGGTCAGGTTTTTAGGGATATGGCAAAAGAAATGAATCTGTCTTTGGAGGAGTTTTCCGTCCTCGCAACCAAAGATTCAAATTACGATTTAGAAATAGACAGAAGAACAGAGACTCTCTCTCAAATAGACAACACAGTTGTTGATGCCCAATTAGCGGCATATAAAGTAGCAAAAGCAAACATCAGAATCTGTATTACAGCATCCCCACAAGTTAGATGGAAAAGAATCTCCAAACGGGAGCAGACAACCTTGGAAAAGGCCAGAAATGAAACAATTATTCGAGAAGATGTAGAGCGTGAACGATTTAAAAAGCTCTATAACATTGATATTGACGATATGTCAGTATATGACGTAATTATCAATTCAGATCGGCTTGATGAAGAAGAAGTATATGATTTGGTTGAAGTAGTTGTAAGACATGTACTTGAAAAAGAGAAAAATCATTAATTTCTTATTATATTGTTTCCAAATGGAGGCAGTAGGAGTTTAATATTCGTAACACCTCATGTTTCAGGATTTTGAACCTCTTTTCTGAAAAATTGCGGCTTGAGATTAAAGACTTCACAAGGGTCAGTAAATCTTTTTCAAAAAGAACAAATGAAGGTAGAAACTGTAGCAGAGGTTTGGGGATAAAAAGTCCGATTTGATAATAACCATTCCGCAGTCTACCATCATGTGCATTCATGTTTTCTATCCGAAAAGATATCACCATTAGCCGAAACTGATCAAGAATTGATGCTGGAAGATCAAAAACACCTTCGCAGTATTCATGGCCCTGCCCCAAAGTGACAATTGAGTTTACTGCCATTTTCGTCAAGAATTCTACAATTGGCTCATTGGAAATATCTTCTTTGAAATACAATGAAAAGTCATGGTAAATTACTTCGGGCCCCATATCATTCATAGCAAAAAGAGCCATGGGGCAATTATCTGGAGTAAAAATGGCGATATCCGGCATTGTGAACAAATCCTGTGATACAGTAGGAAGCATCAATCGAGGGGCAATCATTCAATATAGATATCGTTATTTAGCTATTTAAATTCGGACAGGAGGAGGGTGTGTTAAAAGTAAATCACTCAAGAACGAAATGGGATCATGACGCGCTCACCATCTTAATTCTTTTAATAAGCCATGCCAAAATAGAGTTAAAGAAACTAAAAGAGGATGATGCTAGCTGCCTAACAGTGTCAAGAAATTTACTGAAGCAAAAATCAAACAAATTCTGCTGGATGAATATTTCAGGAAGGAATTGGATCAAGCAGAATATGGAAACATGAAATTCACACCTTCCCCCAACGGAACTAGAATCACATTGCAGGTAGGAAGAGTTGGTTATGCAATCGGGAAGAAAGGAAGAACAATCAAAAAGCTTTCACAGGACATTAAAGAACTTCTAGGAGCAGAAAATGTCCAAATTGAAGTTGACCAGCTTGAAGACCCCGAATTGAATCCAGAGGTCATGGCATCTCGGCTGGCTGTAGCCTTGGAAAGAGGAAGGCACTTCAGAAGAACTGCCTATGGCACAATTCGGAGAATTATGGCAAAGGGGGCCAAGGGTGTTGAAATAATTGTATCAGGCAAAGTTACGTCACAAAGAGCAAGAACGGAGAAGTTTAGAGATGGATTTATTGCAAAAACTGGAGATCCAAAAAGAAAGTATGTTATTGAAGGACATGCAGTAGCAAAGATCAAAAGAGGGGTCCTTGGAGTAACTGTTCGTATCATGGTTCCCGAAGCCCACCTTCCAGACCAAGTTAATATAATTGCTGAACCCACTCATGTTTCAAGGGATATTCCACGAGATGAAGATGACAGCATCTTTGAGGAAGAGTTTGATGAGGAGACTTTTGATGAAGTTCCTGAAGATATTCTTGGGGAGGAACTTCCGAAAGAAGCTACTGAGGCAGCTGATGATGAGGACGAATTTGATTTGGAGGAATGAACAATGAAAAGAAAGGAATTAGAAAATCTTAGAGAAAAACCAGAAAACTTGGACAAAAAATTGGAAAGTCTCAGAAACGATTTAGCTCATGTCAAGGCACAGCTCGCATCAGGTGGTTCCATTGAAAATCCAAGCAAGGTAAAAGAGCTAAAGAAAGATATTGCAAGAGTATTGACAATCAAAAGAGAATTGGGCCAGTAAATAAATGACAAGCAAACAGTTATTGAAAATCATTAAAGAATTTCTCTCCTCTTCATTTGACGGGAAGGTTGTTGAAATTGTTGAACATCCAGATCCATCATTTCTTGGTTTAGGTGT
>JALUTL010000206.1 GCA_027016475.1 Candidatus Heimdallarchaeota archaeon | reverse complement strand
ATAATTTACTCCAGCAGCACTAGTTTCCCATTCTTGGATGTTTTGTTCCAATGGAACAAAAAAAGTGACATAGACGACATATATTGTAAAGAAAACAAAATAAGCCGCAATTGAAAACGGCTCAACCCACCATTTGTCGTTTCGATATGTTCGTTGTTGCACAACGTTTAGCTCTATCATATTCTCTCGCCTGCTAATCAACCGGTTGACCAGAACTTTATAAACATGTAGCCCACAGCGCAATTATTTATAAGGAAATGGTAATTTGATCAGAAAAAATAACAGTTCATTAGCGTATCGCATAGTATTTTCTAACAAAGGGTGCGATGATCCATGAGGTTGATGGGTTATCCATGTACATTTGTAATCCTGTTTCTGTGACTGATCGCCTAGTCTTATCTCTTTTAGAAGAAATCATCCAAAGAAGCTTGATCTTTTGGTTTTTGCTCCTGATTGTTCTTATCAGATGCTTCCTCTGTCTGTTTTGAAGATGCTTTTGACTTCTTCTTTTTTTTCTTTTTCGACTGCTTTGAAGGGGGTTCTTCAAAAATTCTTGAAGAGAGAAGATGAGCAATTGCATCCTCTTTTGGTTTCTTTTCAGTTTTAATCCCTTGTTGAATGCGGTACTTTCCAATTTCTTTTCTTGCTTCATCGAGATACTTAAGCATTGAATCATCTTTTTTGTACTTGACAATTTTATCAACCAGATCATCATCAAGATCCAACGATGCTGCAATCATGGCACCCATTTTACCGGTCATCATTTTTAAGAAGTAATGAAATTCAGTGTGAATAAATTCATTTCGTCCAACATGAAGCTTTGGGGCGACGACCAATGCCAGTTCATTTGCCAGTTTATTGACCATTGACCCGCGTCCTCTTGCAAAATATGCATTGGGAAGCTTGTTAAGAACTTTCAATCGCTTCCCAGTTGTCCTCTTCCTAATTCTACGGATTTCAGGGCCGATAATGTCAAAAAAATAGCGAAGTAAGCCCCAATCTCCAGTTGCATAGATGCGATTAAGAATAAGGTCAGCATTGGCAAGCAACCAATAGGCTTTTGCACGTTCGTCAGGGGTATCACAGAATCTGTGCGTCAGATCAACCATAAAGTTGAGAATCAATTGATAATCACTTGTTGGGGAATTTGAGGTCGCAGCAACTGCTTCATCCACTGTTCGTGCAAAAAAGATGCCATTGAAAAAATCCACCCATGACTTCATTTTGTTCCTGCTAGGGGGAATATAGGATGAACCTGTTCCATATTTGAAAGATTGGAGTTCGTTCAGCGCAGCGCGGATATCACCGGCTGCCGATTCTGCAATGATCTGAAGATCATCATCGCTAATTTCAATTCCTTCCTTCTCAGCTACATTTTCAAGAAGTTCCATGATTGTAAACTCATCAGGACGAGAAAACAGAACCAATGGGATGTCCTTGGCCAGTTGCTGGACTTTGTCGCTTTCTATGTCGTTAGCACATAGAATGATTGGGTATTTCGTATCCTTGATAAGTTTTTTCAGTGTGGGAACAGCTCCACGATCCTTCTGTCCAGAAAGTCCATCCACTTCATCAATCAACACTATCTTTCCACGATCTGAGAAAATATTACCATATTCAGTTAATGGCTGAACAAATGACAGCAAGTCACTTTTGTTCCTGTTGTCCGAAGCATTGAACTCAATTACATCAACACCATGATCATTTGCCAAAGCATAAACAGAAGTAGTTTTTCCTATTCCGGGAGGGCCGACCAGCAGGATAGCTTTGGGGCTTCCCTTTTTGCCCCAATTCTTGAGAAATTGGTCAATTTTCTCTATTTCAGCGATGTTTCCTATAAGATCCTTTTTTGATTTCGGAGCATATTTCGTTACAAACGGTTCAATCATTTGAGTCTCTGCTGAGGCCACTGAATTGTTGTAGATAGCATCAATTATAATTATTTGTCAAGCTTCAAATAATGTTTGATAATTTACGAAAATCTCTTTCTATAAATAGGAATGGCAATTATGAAAGGAAGCACGAAGAATAGTGGATTAAATGCAAGACGTCCACCGGCAGCCTCACTTATATTGAAGGAGACCACCGAAACCGCTTCATCCACTAGCTCTTGATCAATGGAATCAATGGAATCAGTATCCAAATCACTGAATTCATTTGCAGCGGCATAGGAATCAATGAGACTTTCAATATCAAAGCTAAGTTGCTGCATTGCCAATCCTTGTGAGCGTGATCGTGGTGCTGCAAGAATTGTAGCAGTCGCACGTCTGTGAAAGCCAAAGATGCCAAGAGACATGTTCAGCCCAAGAGTTTCATTCATGCCCAAATTGATCCACTCAACAACAGGAGTTGTGGCATTTGCCCTTCCTGCGCCTATGGCACCGCGGTGTGCCCGTCTCTGCACTGTGCTTGAATTTTGTGCACGTTCAAGTACACCACGAGGAACCATGTTTCCATAGCCCATTTCAAATGATTCATAATTTGCCAGAAATTCTTTGCTTTCACTGTCAAAAGCAGCGATATGAAGGTGGAAACGGAAAGCAAACACTTTTCCGATTTCATTGCCATCAGAATCATTCAGTGGAACAGAAACCAATTCTCCCCATCGAAGGATGAACACAGTGATGTTCCGTGTTGGATGTTCTCTTTTTGTATAGTTTGAATTTGAATCAAGATCATCATAAGTTGCCGGTAGGTTGAAGACCCGATAAAAATCGACTTGGACTGGAGTTCCACCGTGTGTACTGTGATTGGATCTATGAATTCGCTTTCCTACTTCAACACCCTCTATATATTCATCTTTTTGCATAAAGGTGCTTGCAAACCTCATGGCAACAGTTGCCGTTTGATTACCTGAGCCATGTATCTCTACAGTATCCAAAGTTGGAAAAGTGACGTTTCCGACTCCCCTAGTAATATTCAACATACGCTTTGCTGAAGAGGTGGAGTACATTAGTTCTATTGACCTTCCATCCATTCCGCGCAACACTCTTGATTCCAAATCCAAACCGATATGTTTTCTGACAAATCGGGTTTGGTCATTCTGAACAGAAATAAATGTGTCCTGCGCATTCACCTGTCCTATCGAAATTGAGGACAGGAACATGAGGGACAAAAGTCCCAATACCGATAAAAGCATTTGGCGTTTCATGCTAACATAACAATGGCTCTTTAGTCCTTTAAACATTAGACTAAAGAAGTCTTGAGTTATTGATTCAAGAGCAAATTTCAATGGAAAAGAAATCGCACCAAGTCAAATACTTAGGAAGTTGGTTGTTTTGACTTTTTCCACTTGTACCCTACAGAAAGAAGAACAACCAAAGTTATGATAGGACCATAGAGAATTGCCAATGAGGACAACGGAAGCAAGCCACTCAATGTTGTCTCATAGCCTAGACTTTTGATTCTTCCCCAATCCTCTGGAAGCTCTCCAGGCGTCTGGAACACCCCTGAACTGTTGCTGATTATGTAAAGGGGAATGCTACTTTGTGCCTAATGGAAGATAGAATAGCTTCCTTCAGGCCATCCCATGACACCTGATTGGTTAAACCGAACAACTACAGACCCTGTTTTCTGTGAAAGTCCGCTCTTCGCAATATATTGTTTGGAAGTGTTTTTTGATTTATGAGCAAAGAGGAGTTAACATGATTGTTTGCGGCCATGATCATCCATCTATATTTCAATAATTTGGATTGTCATCTTTGTCTTCAATATCTTTTTGCAATTAATTTGTAAATAGTTGCCAACAGATTCTATGGCAATTTATCCTTTAAGGCAAAAAATGTCTTTATTGAACAGCAAGCAAAAGGTAAAAAACGAAAAATGGAGGAAGCAATATGCCAATAGCAATCGATAAAATGAAACTAAGAAAGACATAAGCTAAACCTAGATTAATTGAATTAGGATGATTTAACCAAATTAGAACAGCAGCACCCAATACTGCAAGAATCAACAAAGAAAAGGTAGCAAAACTAAACGACAACTGTATTAGCAACTCATTGATGATATCAACAATTCCCAATATCGGCAAAACCAAGCTTACAACTGTTATATTTTGTCGAAAATCTGTTTCAATTGAAAAATTCGCAATAGTAAAATGAAAAGAAATGATTATTACCATGGTCATGAATCCAGATAACAGCAAATCCAACCCAAAAAGTAAAGATAATGGGATTTTTTGAAAGTATGAAGGATCTATAAAAGTTGTAATA
>JALUTL010000205.1 GCA_027016475.1 Candidatus Heimdallarchaeota archaeon | reverse complement strand
AAGAAGAAGTAAACCCCCTTAAAACGGACGTCGGGAGCGTGGACACCAGCAAAATGAGGAAAAAGAAGAAGAAAAGTGAGTTTGTAGAGACTGACCTCTACAAGTACATCGACACATTGCTCAAGATGGGAGACCACTTGCTACTGGTAGGCCCTCCCGGCATTGGGAAGACCTACTCGGTCAAGAAGTGGGCGGAGAAGAACGGCTACGACCTCTTCTCCATAACACTTACCGAGCAGAGCGGTGAGTGGAGCCTTGTTGGAACTCCGGGTGTCGTCATCACGGTGGATAGCAGTACTGACGTGGATGAGGTGGCTTCCAAGTTAAAAAGACTTAGAAAACAGCTATGGCTCGACGCCGTTGTCACCAAGGCGTTGAGAAACGCCCTTGACAGGAAAACTCTTCTCCTCGTTGATGAGATCAACCTGGCTGACCAGTCAGTAACGACTGGTGTGTTCAACCAGATTCTCGAAAACGACGGTGAAGCAAAGCTCACCATTAAGGACACGGGAGAAACCATCCCAGTGAACAAGGAGAACTTCAAGTTTGTGGCGACAATGAATCCCGGTCTCAGTGGAACCAGAAGTCTTAATGAGGCATTGGAGTCGAGGTTCACGAGAGTGGAGGTAGACTACCCGCCAATGCGGGTACTCAAGAACATCGTCAAGGCACAGGCGAATGTTTACCCTCCAGAGGAAGTCATCAGTTTCTTCGACTCGATACTGAAGAACACGGAAATCAAACCGACCATACGACAGCTTATCAAGTGGTGCAGGGCTTACTACGTTCTCGACAAGGACAAGTACAAGACGTACGTTCTCCAGAGCTTTAGGACGATAGAAAGACCGACCATCACTGGTCTTTACAACAGCATCATAATGAAGGAGGTGTGATGAGTGGCTGAGTTCATCATCACCAAAGAAATAATGGACGCGATGAAGTACATTCCAAGCACTATCAAGGAAGTCAAGTCCATCAGTATGAGCTACACGTCACCAGTATCATCGACGATCTTCACCGGCCCGAAGAGAGGGACGATGATACTGTCGAACAATCAACTCAACGACGAAGCTATCGCTGTCACAAGGATGCGCAGACTCTTCAGTAAGAGGGGTTTTAGGCTGGGAGTCGGCAGCGACAAGGAAGAAATGAGTGAAAAGGTCTTCTGGTCTATGGTGTTCCATGAAATGGGGCATCTTCTCTTCCACGAGCCCCCAAAAGAGAAGTACATGGAAATACTCAACAAGGTTCCCCTGTTCAAGTACTTTACCAACGTCGTGTTCGACACGCTTATTGAAAGCGTCAAGGCAAAAATGTTTCCACTGCTTAGAAGCGTAGATTTGGCGGTCTACGTGGAGAACCTCATAATAGGATATGCTGGCTTCCACAATGACGGAAACTATGAAGTCATTTCAGAATACATCAAGGACAGAAAGGAAGCCCTTGACAAGTACGGCGAGGAGAAAATCCTTCTCGCCCTTGCCAACGTGGAGATTCTCAAGTTGTTCAGAAGAATTGCAAAATTCAAGAGAGATGACTTTGAATCAGTGTTCTACAACCTGATGAAACACTCCCCAGAATCATCCAAGCTCATAGCGGTGGATGATCTGGTGTGTGATCGTAACCACACGCTGGTGTCGGCTGTTTCCGGAAGGATTCTTCCCGCAAACCACTACAGTGTCGTCATGGATTTCCATAATTACATAGGGTCTTACAGGAGCAAGACCATGATTTACAACTACTTCGAGTCGTTCATCGAGGCGTACAAGAAAATACTTGACAAGCAAGTAAACAACATGCCCTCATGCATGGTCGTTATCTCCATGAATAACGACGACAAGGGGAATAATGACGGGAGTGCTATCAATCTACCATCTAGCGGTAGTGATTCTAATAGCACCGACAAAAATGATGATCAGTCAGGGACGGCTCCTGGTGGAGATAAAGACAATAAGGACGGGAATGATAGCACTGATAGCACTAATGGAGGAGATGTTGATAGCACTCAGTCATCAGGTGATGACGACGGAAATAATTCAAGTGGTAAGAGTTCTGATAGCACTGATGATAGCACTGATAGCACCGACAAAAATGACTTACCAAGCGACAAGGAACTAGAACAACTGATTAAAGCCATAGAAGAGTCGATGAAGGATGACCTTGACTTCTTTGATAACATAAAGAAAAAGCTTGCGGAGACACTTATCGCTTCTGACGCTGAGAAAAAGATACGTAGGAGAAAAAGAGATGATATCTACAAGATGCCAGTTCCCACCCCTCCGAAGGAGGTCGGGGAACCCGTTCCGTCGAGGCGGTTCATGAGCATTATCAGGGAGGACTTCAAGCTGGTAAAAACTGACTCTGGAGTGATGAGGAATCCATCTTCCCCGCTTTCAGCTATTGGGAAGACATGGCTTGTTCCAAGTGTCGGGAACATCGGGGCTAGGTTTAGGTTCATCATTGACGTCAGTGGTTCGGTCTTTTCTCAAAACTACTCCCACAACTTTGGAACAAGAATAATTGATGAAATGATGTACATAGTTAATGGACTGTTAAAGACATTGAAGCCGTTCAGCCTAGGCTTCTATTTCACCGTATTCGCCGACGATTCAGTGGTGGTGATCGACAAGCCGTTCAACGACACTTACATCGATAAGTCAATGATTAACAAGTTAGCTTCGTTGGTTCATAACGGGGTTACCAACACGCCGGACGCGATCTACCTCTCCGCCATCGACAACAAGAACATAAACCCGTCCCGTCCTTGGATAAATTTCGTCATTTCTGACGGGGAGGCGAACGCAACGTCTGGGATTATTGGAACCAACGACATCCCAGAGGCCATGCAGACGGCCATTGAATATGCCTTGAAGAACAATCAGTACACGGTCGAAATAGCGATCAATGAGCTGGCTAAAGAGGATGCGGTTTATTACGGGGAATACGTTGTAGAATGCCTTCCTATATACGAGAAAATAAAGAACATGGGGTTAGAAGACGCCATGAAAACGCTCGTGGCAGAAGTCGTCCACAAGGCAACAGACCTTATTGTGGACATCGTTAAGAAAAGGTGATTAGAATGGAGAATTACGAGTTCTGGTTATTGTTAGTCCTTTGGGCACTTTCAATGTATTATCAAGCCATGAGGAGAAAAATGCTTTACTCTAACATCATGGAGAAGCTCTTCTCAGTCATGGAAGTGGTAAGGGTCGTTAGGGACAGTAACGACAGCAACTACCTATTCGTGAAGTCAAAACTTCAAGAAATAAGCGAGTATGTTGAAAAACACATGAAGTTACACAAGGGAAGATAAGGAGGAATTGAAAAATGGTGGCAAGCAGTGAAAGAGTTGTTTCAATGAACGAGGTTTGTCCTCTATGCAACAACAAATGGAACGGGATTTTCTACAAGACCAACAAGAACGTCTACATATGTCCGTTCTGCGTGGAGAAGATAGTTGAGCAAAAGGGGAAGAGCTTCGTGGATTTTACCAAAAGCGTGTACGACGACATTCGCATGGGGAATAAGATAACCAGCAACAAAAAAGACGACGACCCGATAACTGAAAAAATAGAAGAAGCTTTGAAGACGCTCGTGATGATCGACGAGTACGGATACTTTCAGGGGACGTTCATCGAGAAGGGAATGTACTTTAGCAAGAAAAACAAAAACAACTATCTTGAGTTCTTCAACAGGAGGAAAAAGCTCTCCAAGAAACAGCTCAAGGTCATGATAAACGCAATGAAAATGGCGCAGAAGCATAACTACTTTGTTAGCGACAAGGGGAAGGAGCTTATAAAAGAGTTAGAAGAGCTAATGGAGGAAGGCGATAGTTGAGGGTGATAAAGATAGGCGGGAAGAAAGCGGACGCTATCCACCTCGCCGAGGAGCTCTCCCAGAACATGAACATGAGGCTTTTGTTCGAAGAGCATGCTCCTAATCACTTCCCAACTAGAGGCAAGGCGTTCTTCACTGAGAAACAACCAATAGAGAGCAGTTGCAACTGCGTCGTGTTTTACTACGTGGAAAAACCAAGAAACGGGGATGACGTCTTGATGCCGCAGAGAAAGGAAACAGAGGGGGAGAAGGGAATTGATTACGTTATTAACAACGCGAGGCAGTTGTCAATGGTGTTCAACACTAGCAGGGTGAACATCATGCTGAAACGATTCAACTCTAATGAGGTGCTGGGGCCTTACATCTGGCTACTGTATAG
>JALUTL010000204.1 GCA_027016475.1 Candidatus Heimdallarchaeota archaeon | reverse complement strand
CTCTCTTTCGACCTATTGTCGATATTGTTTTCTTCCTGTACCCCGACCTTCTGCCAACCAGAATTTGGATGATTACAACTCACAACTTGAAAAAGCGAAGTCATTGGCTACTCAAATCGATCATGGAGATGGCGAGGGCTTTGATATTGTAGAACAACTTGGACTTGCGCATTTTGACCATGCAAGCACAGCCACTGCTTTGGCCTCCATTGGGCAGGAGAAAATGCATTTTTTGAGCGCCGAACATGATTGGCAACAGGCTGGTATTCTAATTCAAATTGGGTATCAGCTGGCCCAGCTTACGGATCAGGATTGGGCGAAGCGGAAAACAGTAATCCGTTTGGCTCAATGGGAACTAATGGCAGGCTATCTTCAGCAGGCTCATGACAGGTTGGCCAGTGTGGTCGATTATGATCTCGGGCTTGATTTGCAACATTATGCCCCTCCTGACCGGTTGACGGTGATTTTTGACAACTTGGAGGCTCTGGCCACACTTAATCTTGCCAAAGCATTCTTGGGGGAGAGTGGTGACGGTCAGGTCAAGAATGCAATGTTTCACCTATGGGGATTGATGGAGAAGGACATTGAAAGGCTCATCATTTCAGACCGACGTGAATCATATTACTTGGGGGCTAAGGATTCTGCCTTTTCAATCCCTCGTGTCGACAGACTTGCAATGATACAGTCCCTAAGGGTACAGGAGGCCATTGCTCGTTCAGGTGAACATTTCTCTGATGAAGTGATTGAGCGATTGGCTACACTTGGCCGACAAATAATCGTTCTAGGAGAAATTTCGCCTACGGATGATCCAGTGTTCTATGCCGCGATGCTCCGAGAGTATATTCAATTGTTCAACGGCGTTTTATGGTATGCTGAAGCAGTTGCGGAAAATGACTTGGATTCAGTTCAACGTTTGATTCTTCAAGGGCATGCCATTGTATTGCAGTGGATGCATTTGCTGCCAGCACAATTTTGGATACCTCTTCGTCCATCCCGATTTTTGGAAATCTTCTACCGAAACCAAACTTGGGCGAATGTGCTTGATCCCAAGCCATTTTTAGATAAATGGTTCAAGGAACTGCCTAGGCAACTGAAACCGGTAGGGGAATATATTGTTGCCGAAGGGCAAATCCGATCAGGATTGATTGATGAGGGCATCCAAGCTCTTACAAAACTTATTGAAACAGATGATTTGGCAGACAACCTTAAGGCTATGGCGCACGATCTGCTTCAAACTGGTGTGTTGGAAAGCGGTGGCATATTCCTAGATGTACCGTTCAACACCAAATTCGAAACATTAGAGGTTACGCTGACAACTGCAAAATCTGATGGTGCAGATGACATGTTTGCCCAATTGGAAATATTTGGTGGCGAGCTTGAAATACCTCAGTTTGACCGTCTGCTGCGGATTCCATTCAAACCTGCCTTTCCATTTATGACGCGTCAAATTGCTGTCTTGGGAGAATTTTTGGAGTATGTCATATATTCAAGTGCAGATGCGAAGAATAGGACACTGAACCAGTCAATAATGACAGTGGGTACGTGGTACTACCGTGACGTTCATTGGCAAACTCCCTTTACAAATTATGGGAAACAGTATGATGGCATTAGGAATGATGCATTGGTATTTCGAATTGTAGATGAAGGCTTGGATGTATCTCTGCTCTTCGAAGCCAACAAGATCGAAATTGCAGAAAATGAGCGGCTGATTCGAATTGGAACACCAAAATACTATCATTTGGTCGGGATTTATACGCAGGCTCCTCCCGAAACAATTCTTGAAGTCATTCATCGATTGTTGACAGAACCGGATTCATTGGGTCGAATAGACATTTATTCGCTTAAAGTAGATTTAATCTAGTTGCGACATCTCTTGCATATTCAATTCGATCTTTTATCGGAGGATGCGTATAGTTGAAAATAACGTCAAGCTTGGATGGGTTTAGGTTAGCCAAGTTCTGCAAAGCCAGTCGAATGAATGCTGATTCATACACCTCGAAATTTTTCAGTTCTTTGATAGCTGCTATATCTGCTGCCCTTTCCCGAGATCTTGAATAGAAGTTCAGTATCGGCTGTACAATCAGCAGTACAACATTCATCAAAGAAATCAGGTAAAACATGGTTCTTGGATCCGACTTTCCTGAATAGTCGAATGTTTCAATCACCCATTGGAACCCCATCTCTGCAAGGAAAAACACTAAGAAAAAGAGAACCCCTGTCAGGAGAACGAAACGATATACGTCCTTGTGTTTTTGATGGGCTATTTCATGAGCCATGACCACCTCTATTTCATCCGGCCTGAAATTGTGTACCAATGTGTCGCCCAACGATATCCTGATGGTTTTTCCGAAGCCAGTCACCATCGCGTTTGCTTTTGTGGTTTGCTGCGACAGATGAATCATATAGATGTCCTTGTACTTGATGCCCATTCTGTCTGCCAAACTTGCAATTCGTTGTTTCAGTTCTCCTTCAGGGAACGGTTCGAGCTTCATGAACAAAGGAATCAAAACAATTGGCGCGATTGCCTGTACAAAAGCCACAAAGATGAACGCTCCTACAAACCCATAAATCCACCAATGTTCTGGATTGGAGTCAATCGCCCAATACAGCAGGGTCAATGGTATGCCCAAAAGAACTATTTGCAATATGAGACTCTTTACTTGATCCCATGTCCACCTTTTCCATGTTTGGGTTGAAAACCCATACCTTCTCTCCAAAATTTGGGACGCAATTGCCAACGGCAACTCAACAATCTCAAGAATCAGGATTATTGAGGTTGCCATAAGAAATGCCCCAGAAACTGAGAAGGAAGTTCCAGTGATGACAGCAAGGAGATTTGGAATGCCGATTAACCAAAAGACTATAAGTGCAATTGGTGCATAAAACTTCCCGAATATGTCCAATTGTATTCTTGAAGCATGATATTTCTTTGATTTCTCTTGCGTATCATCGTGGATGTCATCCAAAGTCAAAAGCTTTTTTTCTTGCTGGTCTGTCTCCATACCCTGTCTACAACTCTATCCATATTTTACCATTCTCCCTCTTATGTTGAAGTTTGGCAACTTTCCTATTCCAGAGTTTTCAGGAACAGGTCTCTCATTACATTTTGTTTCAAAATAATTTTTCGGTTTCCTCCTATATCGGGGATAATGCTTCCCTTTGGAACCAGAACAATATCCGCCGTTTTTATTTCATCGGGAATGTTGAATTCATCCACCGGCAGGTTTTTCATTGATGGGGGAATATGAGTTATGGCTACAATAATTCTGGCTGTTTGTTTCGAATATTTTCTAAGATGCTCATGCAATATGATTATGTCATCATATTCCTTCTCAAGATTGTTGTAATTAACAACATGAATTATCATATCTGCTGCAGTGATGAACTGATGCCATGTCAATACAGTTGGACCATCCAACTCGTAGAATATGGTCGTTCCACCTTTTGGACGCGCTATGCCAAACAGCGTGTCAAAGAACAAATTCACGTCGGTCTGTGGCGGATATCCTTCCTTTTTCGGAAATGGCACCTGTTTCAGTATCGTTGACTTTCCAGATCCCATCTGTCCTGTGACAAGGCAAAACCGATCCTGGTCTGTCGGTTCAATTTTGTTGTCTTCTGGCTTCTGAAGCACATTTATTATCACTTGTCCACCTGTCTGCATCTGCCTGCTTATCAACAAGAGCTGCAAAGAAGGTGGGAGTTTATGCTTATTGATATTTTTTATACCTGTCAAAGCAATTTCCAATCTCTCAAGGTTCGGCAGAATCTCCAATAACTTCCGATCGAGTTTAACAATTGGATTTGAATTCAGGTTAAGCTCCTTCAGCTTTCTGTTGCTCTCAAGCAAAGCTGCGTCAAACTTTGTCAGATTGTTAGAATAGAGCCAAAGAGCTTCTAGTTGATTCAATCCGTGAAAGATCCCCTTAGGCAAGTGGTCGAGCTTGTTCTCCCCCAAATCAAGGTATTTTAGGTTTTGAAGTTGGTGGAAAATTGCTTTTGGCAAGGTTTTCAACCCGTTTCCATACAGGCCGAGATATTCCAGATCTTTCAGTTGTGAAAACACTTTGGCGGGAATTTTTGAAATTCCTGTGCATCCCAAATCAAGCCAAATGACCTTGCCATTTTCGATTTTTGTACATGGTAACGCCAAGACATGCTGCTTCTTATTCTCAATGCCCAATTCTTTAAAAACATGCTGTAAAGAATTGGGGATGAAAGCCATATTATCTATTTTTGATTCTACTTAAAAT
>JALUTL010000203.1 GCA_027016475.1 Candidatus Heimdallarchaeota archaeon | reverse complement strand
ATACCAAACGTACAGCCTCTGCACCCATCTCCCAAAGAATTTAGCAACAAAAATCCTGTCCAAATCGAGTTTTTGTCCATTACTAACCGGGTGCAAGCAACTGTAGATGGAAACAACTTAGGCACAATAAGCAGCGGTTATGAGACCATACTGTCTGAGGGCAACCATACGATAACATTGGAGGAAAGAAACTCTGAAACCGATAAAGTTTCACAAGTAACATTCGATTTTGTAGTCGATTACACAGATCCAAGTCTTGCTTCCAACTTCTCAGGATTAGCTGAAAATTCATTGATCAACGAACCTATTATAATTGAATTCAATGCATCGGACAATTTTGGAATTGATCGTATAGAAATCGCGGTCAATAACGATGTCATCGGGAGCAGCAATCAATCTATCGGAACAATCGTCTTGGATCCAGCAAAATATAAGCAAGGCAATTACACAGTTGAGCTGATTGCCTACGATTTGTCAGGGAATTCTGTCAAGCAAACAAAGACACTTCAATTTGCAAGTTCAATTTACATCATTCCCATAGGTACAATGGAAGTTGAAGCAGGTGTTGAGCAAACATTCTTATGGGATGCAGGAGCAGATCAGCCAAAATCTTACCAAATTTATGTTGACCAATCCCTTGTATTTGAAGAAAGTTCGTGGAGCGGCAGTCCTATTACATTTAGTTATACCCCAACCAAATTGGGAAAAATCAACATTCAACTCACAATATTTGATCAAGTAGGAAGAAATGTTACAGACACTTTGGTACTGACAAGCAAGGATACTACGAAACCGAGGATCATTCTAAATCAGCAAAGTGTTTATGACGCTACAGATCCTGCAAATCTCGATGTGAAGGTCACAGAACTCTTTCCCAAATCGATAAAAATTATTTACAATCTAACTACAATCGTTCATATAGATCCATGGAATGGATCATTGATTTTCAGTCCCCTAACATTGATAGGTTTTCCCAATCAGGATGTCAGTTTGGTTATTGAAGTCAACGACACGTCAGGCAATAGGAGAACAATGACCTACCTGATTGGTTGGAAGGATTTGACACCTCCAAAATTGGAATTCCTAGATGATATCACAATTAATGTCGGTGAGAACACAAACATTATGTGGAAATGGGAAGAAAAATTCCTCACGAATGTTGTTGTTTTCCAAGATCAAGTGGAAATTTTCAATCAAGGAGGTCAACTATCCTCAATCTCTATTCCAGTTCAAGGAGACCAACCTAGAACAATCAATTTTGCAATAATTTTGACAGATCAAGGAGGGAACTCTGTTAGAGATGATGTACAGGTAGCTATTTTGGGTGAAGACCAAAACCAAACCAGAAATGGCTTTATCGGCATTTCTGCACTTCCTCTATTTGCAACCTTAGTTCTGTTGAAAACAAGAAAGAAATCATGAGGGCCTGAACCAGACCTCAGAAGTTCCGTCAACTACCTTTTTGGCAAAAAACCCGTTGGCCACAAGAACATCCATTGTTTCGGGAGTTACAGAATGCCGATATATAGGAACAATGACATAATTGAACGTAGAGTTTTGCAAATAAAAATTGAGAACCTGCCCCCGAATATCCTCATTTATCCATTCAATCGGCACTGATCGATGGAGGTACGTGTAGGAACCCGTTAGGTACCATTTTTCAACGATGACGAGTCCAGTAAGATCCTCTTGGTTTCCAACATAGATGATAGCTGCGTTTATGTCCTTTCCATACTGATAAGGTGGTGAAGATGTCAAATAAGAGAACGTTGAAAAAGAAATAAGAAAAATCAGGAAATACGCCATGTAATTGTAGGCTTGATATCCTTGAATCTGAAATCCAAATTTTGCTATAGGTTTCACATTCAATACATGATCAACATAATCAAGAAGCAGAATTATGGAATAGGCCAGTACTATAAGGTAGAGCAAGTATGTGTTCATGATAAAACGCTCTTCCTTATGACTTTCTGACAAAAAGAACAGGAGACCGTTTCTCCATGGAGTTTCATAAATGTTCCAAGAGACCAAGGTAACAGCAAATAATCTCAGATATGTAAATGCCTCTGATTTTTGGATACCCATTTTCTGATTCAAATCAACGCCATTTGACAAGTTTTTGGCAAGGATCAGAGTAAAAGCCAGCATTATGCCAGTTACAGTTGTAAGTCCACTTTTGACAATGAGAGAATAGGCATACCATCCGTAAGGGGTAGTCCCGAAGATGTCTGAATGTCCCAGTACAATGTTAAACATGAACCAGTGAAATGGAACTACACCAAAATCTTGAATTCCATCATACATCAATGCATCCACAGCCATCCCAAAAACCCAGCCCGAGATTATGGGTATTGACGATACTGCAAGATGGCGGATCATGATATCGAAAGAGTTTCCCCATTTATATTCTGTTGCAAGATAGACCAATGCAAAACTTGCCAATAGAATCATTAAATCAATTCGAACGTATGTTACTATACCAAAGCCCACCATATACCAAACAAATTCTTTCCCCTTAGGGATTGAGACCTGTTTTTCTTTCAACCTTACAAAAAATAGAGACAATGAGTAAAACAGCAATGGAAGGAAAATGACGTTGAATAATGGTCTAGATGTTATGAATGCCACTTTCCACCAAATTGCCACAATGAATCCGGCCAAATAGGAAGCGCGATCATTTCCAGTAAGTGAATGAGTAAGTTGTTTTATTATTGGTACAAGCAATAATGAATTGAGGGCGAGCAGTAACCTGACCGTTGGCAAAACAATCAAGTAATAATTGAACCCAAAAAAGTCCATGATTTTGAAGTAGAGTGCAATTAAAAGTGGAATAATCCATGAACGAGATTTCGAGTAATATTCAAGAGAAGAATCGGTGGATTGGAATTCTGGAGGCACAAACCCAGTTCCATAGACCAAATAATGAGCCATCTCCGTACTCTGAAATATTTCATCAGGATGATAAATTCCAGTACCAGTAATTGCAAAATAAACTCGTATGAGTCCTCCAACAACCAGTCCAATATAGTATAGCCTAATGAAGAAGTCAATTTCTATTTTGTCAAAAAAATTCTCGGCGTCAATAGAAGGGGCTGCAACAGCTTCATGTTCATCCTGCTTGGTCATTAGATTGTCTTGACATTAACCCTTCTTATAAATGAGCTTTAAGGTGAAGACAAGTGAGCAATTACATGTTTGTTTGACTCTGAGAAAGCATGTCATCAATCTTAATTGCATCTACCGCCCCAAATCTTTCTGCTTCCTGTATTGTCTGAACTGGTCGATCCGTGTGAACATGAATTTTTATCATATCTGCTTCCTGCATAATCAACAGAAAATCACCAAATTCAGAGAATATTTTTCGTGCTTCGTTTTCTGAAATCTTTGCTCCTTTGACCAATGCTTCAGTACAGTATCTGAATACCAAATCTGCTTCCACTTTTGATGTATCTACTTGACTATGAAGTCCTTCAAGGTCTTTGGAAACTACAAGGCCGTCAGTAAATCCTGATTCTTCCTCAATTACCATGGCCCATCCTTGAAACATGTAAACCACGCCTAAAGCACCAGAATCAACGACACCACCTTCTTTCAATTCTTTCATCATATCGATGGTTTCCAATGTTGTCTTTTGTGCATTATTGAATATTTCCTGAACGAATACCTTCCAGTCAGATGAGGGATTTGTTTGAATTATTTTTGTTGCAGTTTCACTCATTGCACGGAAGATGGTGAGCATAGTTCCTTCTTTTGGATGTTCTACAGCTGAATACGCTTTTTTGCTTCCTTTTGTCAATGCATTGGCAAATGTGAATTGGTCAATTTTAGTTTGTGCTTTCAGTTCATTTACAAATCCAATAAGAAATTGACTTAGGATTGTCCCGGAATTACCTTTGGCTCCTTTGAATGCCCCTTTTGATATTGCTGAGCAATAGTCCTCAAGTCTTCCATTTTGAGGCACTTTTTCCATTTCATCGACTATAGTTTTCATCGTCAACAGCATATTTATTCCAGTGTCTCCATCTGGAACGGGAAAAACATTTATGGAATCAAGGTAGTCCTGTTTTTCTTTGAGTAAGAGATATGATGCGGCCATCATTTTTTTCAGAACAGATGGTTGCAATTCACTTTTCATTCATTCCACCCTTGCAAACGTTCAATAAATAAAGGAAATATATATCTTAAAGAAGGGACGAAGATAAGAGTATCAAAATATAGGAAAACAAAATCCATTTTATGAGGCTTCATCCTCACCTTCATCT
>JALUTL010000202.1 GCA_027016475.1 Candidatus Heimdallarchaeota archaeon | reverse complement strand
TTCCTGTACCAACCTATTGAGTTCCGTTTTCAAGGATTCTATTCTCTCCAACGCTTTTGCCAAATCTGTCACCAGAAGCTCATTCTCACTTTCCTTGTCATTGACCATTTCTACTAATGCCTTGACTCGATGTTTGTTATTCTCAAGTTCAAGCTGTTTTGCCTCCAATTCCGATCTTAAGCGACCTCCCTTTTCCTTTTCTTTCTCTAGCTCAAACTCTAACTTTCGAATTTTCATTTCAAATGCATTGGTGCTTTTCGAAGTTTTGTCCAATTCCTTTAGTTGGGCATTTAGCTTTTCAATTACTTTTTGCTGCTCCATATCTTTTTCTTCTTGTAATTTCAGCCTTGCCTTCAGTTCTTCAATTTTTATCTCTTGTTCCTTAATTGTCTTGCTTGCTGTTTCCAGCTTACGTTCAAAATATTTGAGTTCTTCCTGCTGTCCTAAAATCAACTCTTCGATATCTCTCTTATGCTCTTCTTCTGCGAGTTGCAGTTGTTGGTTCAGTTCTTCCAATTCTGAACGGAGCTGCTGTATCATATTCTCAGATTGGATAGCATTCCGCCTTATGTTTTCTAACTCATCGTCCTTTTCTTTGATATGTTGTTTGAACGATGAAATCTGTGCCTCCAAAGATTTTTTTTCATCTAATAGCTTATCTACATCTGTTTCTGAACGCATTGCTTCCAGTTCTGCTATTTTCTCATTTTTGATCTTCAACTGTTCCGTCAAACTTTCTATTTCCTGCTGAAGTTGAGCATTCTTCTCCTCCAATTCTGCTATTTTTTTGTTAACACTCGCAGTGTCTTTTTCGCCCGATTCTAACCATGCATTTTTGCTCATTTGCTGAGTACTTAATTCAAATTCCAAACTGAATATTCGATTTTCCAATTCAATTCTCTCTCGATTTAATTCTTCCAATTGCCGGTTCAATCGTTCTATTGTCTTTGCGGATCGAATAAGTTCATTTCTTAACTCTGCCTTGTCTTCTAAATCTCTACGCTTTTGTGCATAAATGTAAGCCATTTCTGGATCATTTCTGGCTCTGTGGATTTCCTCAAGAGCGGTAAGAACTACAGTCATTCCTTCAAAACTGTTGATTTCTTCAAAAATTGAAAGTGATTGTGTCAAAAACTCTGTTGCCATCTCAAAATTGCCCATAAGCCTGTAATTGGTTCCCATTTGATACAAACTCATTCCCAAGCTCCGCCGATGGCCCAATTGCCGGAAAATTCCTAGGCATTTTTGAAATTGGTTGATTGATTGATCGTAATTTCCCTGTCTAGAAAAAATAACCCCCTGGTAGTAATAGATTAATCCATTCTCTTCCTGAAGCTCTCGCTTTTCTCTGTCCAACAATTGATTGTACTGCTGGAAGTACCTCTCAATATTGTGTTGGGCCTTGTCGAACTCTCCTTCAATCACATTTACACTGATTTGCAATGGGAGCGTTTTTAGCTCATAGATTTTCTTTTTCTTTGCCTCTGCCATCATGCGAACATTCTCAAGAATCTTGATCCCGTCCTTGACTTCACCAAGCTCTATGGTCAATCGTGCTTTCAAAATATCTAAATCCAGACGTTCTTCGATTGATAGCTCAGAAGCTAGGATATTCATTTGATCTAATAGATTCAATGCCTTGGTGAACTCACCATCGTTCACCAATTGCTTGATTTCTTTGTACTGATTTGTCGAACTCAAAGCCCTCAACCATACTCTGTCACCATTCACAATAAAATCTTCTCCTCATCAAATGGTTAACATCACAAATCAAACGTACATTCTCGCGGAACCATCCAAAGAAAAAGAGAGACAAATCCAGGATTCAATGTGTGAAAAATTGACTTTTCCATATATAACACCTTCTTGCTGTTCAAAACCATTCAATTTATGTTTACATCTTTTTTCTTGTTCCTTTGATTATGTTATTATAAAGCTAGACTCATAATGAGTTGATGACACCTTATGATGATTTTGACCCCAATGAAGACAAATATCATTTGAGCGCAGATGATAAATGGGTCATCCTCAACGCCATGTTTAAGGAACTTGGACTAGTACGGCAACATTTGGATTCTTACAACTCTTTTATCACACAAGGTCTTGCCCAAGTTGTTTCTGAAGAATCAGAAATTCGACCAGAAGACAAGAACGGGATGTATGTCATTTTGGAAGAAATCTCTGTTGGAGAGCCTGAAATCAAAGAAGCAAACGGATCTAGAACCGAAATCTGGCCCATGGAAGCCCGAATCAGGAATTTGACATATGCGGCCCCTATATATCTGTCCATGACTGCGGTTTATCCTGATCCAATACAAGGCGAATCACGGAGATCAGATAAGGATAAGGTGTTTATCGGACATCTCCCAATAATGCTCAATTCCATCAAATGCAGGCTGTATAATGTGGATGATGAAACCAAAATTGAAAAGGGAGAAGATCCCCTTGATGAAGGTGGATATTTTATTGTAAATGGATCAGAGAGAGTGCTGGTTACCCAAGAAGACTTGGCCCCGAATCGAATTCTTGTTGAAAAGTTGGAGAACAAAACTGCTACATCTTTGGCAAAAGTATTCTCAACCATGAAAGGCTTTCGTGCTCCAGTTACATTGGAACGGGCTAGAGATGGAAACCTACGTGTTTCTTTCCCAAGCGTTGCCCGAAAAATCTCTCTTATTGTTTTGCTGAGAGCATTGGGGATGGAAAAAGACGGTGAAATTGCCCGAAGAATTGGCTCCACACCAAAAGTACGAGCGAAGCTCCTCCCAATCCTTCAGGCTGAAGAAGTCAGAAAGGAAGAAGAAGCCCTTGATTTTATCGGAAAACGAGTCGCGGTTGGCCAAACCAAAGATTACCGAATGAACAGAACCCAGCAGGTGTTGGATCGTTATCTGCTTCCACACCTTGGCAATGAAAAAGAAGATCGAAAGAAAAAGGCCATTTTCCTTTGCCAAATGGCACAAAAAGTTCTAGAAATGGAAACTGGTGAACGAGACCCAGATGATAAGGATCACTATGCCAACAAACGTCTTAATCTTGCCGGCGATTTGTTGCTACTGTTGTTCAGGAATGCTTTTCGAAGTTTGATTCGCGACATTAAATATCAATTGGAACGAAACTCTAGCAGAAACCGTGGGTCGGTGTTAAAAACTGCAGTTCGTGCAGATGTCATTTCCGAACGTCTCAGACATGCTCTGGCAACTGGCAATTGGGTTGGAGGAAAGGCTGGTGTTTCTCAGCTTTTGGACAGAACCAATTACATGTCATCATTAAGCCATCTCAGAAGAGTGGTTTCCCCACTAGGACGATCTCAACCACACTTCGAAGCAAGAGACCTCCATCCGACCCACTGGGGAAAAATATGTATCGTCCCGACTTCAAATGTGTTGCTTGGGGATGGAATTAAACAGATGACTATCCAAGAAATCAAAAACGATTATCGAGCAATCAATGTCATGACTGTCAGTGCATCATCACAGAAAGAAATACGATCTGCGTTGGCAGATTTTCAAACTATCTCTTCAAAGCAACTCGGAAAGAGAGTTTTGTCAATTAAAACTATTTCTGGAAGAGAAATTCGAGCTACAGAAGATCATCCGTTCCTAACAAAAAATGGTTGGATGGAAGCAGGGAGATTGACTTTAAGTGATAAGCTATTAATTCGCCCTGTGCTTGATGATGACAAAGTCAAGGAAGATGATATTATACATCAAGAAATATTGTCAGAGGAGACATACTTTGAGTTCAATTCAAACGATCCCGTTTCACACAACACATTGGAAAAAGATGTAAATGAACTTAAAGCTCTTGGTCTCCTTCCACTCGAAACTGATAATCCTAAACTTCCAATTTTGGCTCGTTTGTTTGGATATGTCCTAACTGATGGTAGTGTGAACGACACTGTTGTTGAGTTCTATCTTGGCAGTGAAGAGGATGCAGAAGCTATTCACTACGATTTGCGGAGTCTTGGTTTTTCACCCAATCAAATTGTCAAAAAGATTGGTGTCTTTGAAGACAATGTCGAATATACTACATACCGAACTGTTCTTGGTGGAAGTTTTAGGAGATTGTTGATTGCTTTAGGAATCCCTGTCGGAAAACGTGCCGTTCAAGATTTTGAAATTCCTGATTGGATATTCAAAAGTCCAAAAATAGTTAAAAGGGAATTTTTGGGTGGAATTTTGGGCGGTGATGGATCTGCACCATGGATTTATAAACGGGCTGGCCGAGAAGATAGTTATAAAATTCGACTTCCCGAAATCCAGATGCACAAA
>JALUTL010000201.1 GCA_027016475.1 Candidatus Heimdallarchaeota archaeon | reverse complement strand
TCTCAGAAGGTCAAGTGTTTTGTTCATATAGACAAGAACTCCATCAGAGGAATCATTGAAATGATGTCTCAGACTTGTGATTCGAGCAAGTTCTTCTGGTTGAAACTCAAAATAGGATGGATTTGAGGTATCAAAATATCGGTTGAATTTGAAATTAAATGTTAAAAAGAGATTGGCCGCGCGTCCTGGAAAAGCATTTGTTTCAAGTCGAATAACATCGAACGATTCAGTTTGGTAAAGACTCAATGCTTCCTCAAAGAAATTTCTGACCTGATGGTAAAAATCTTCCAAATCTACAATTTGAGAGTATGCCTGAGCAACATATCTAACTGTTTCATTATCATTGTTTGATATAGCCTGAGACAGTTTTGAATCTAATGAAGTTCTCAATAATATAAAGTCCTGAGTGATGTTTTCAAAATGTCCGGTTTTGATATTGCTGAAAGATGAACTTTGCCCAGCCAATCTAGATGTAATGTTTGACAATTGGTTTACTTGTGAGGTAAATTGAGAAAGAGAGTTATCAACATCGGTTATAATATTAGTTAGGTTTGTTTCAGCCAACCGATTAATTGAGGTCAATTCTGTTATCATCCCGGAATTGTTCATTCCTGTAAATGTAAGGTTTGCATGAGGCAACTCATACTTTTCGCTCTCCCTTTCAAACAACAGGTTGATGAGAGTGAAAATCTTATCTCTGATGGAATTGAGAGTTACTCCCAAATCAAAATCAGCCAAGGAAGGTTCTTTTACTGATCGAAGGAACACATCAATGTATTGCTGTTTGAGCAAGTCATTCATCGTGCTGATAAGTTCATTAAGCTCTATTGTAATGTTTTTGTCCCTTCCCAACAGTTCCAAACCAAGTGATATATCTTCATTGAGGTTCTGCTGTTCACTTACAGCATATGCTGTCGGAATGACTAATCCTAACACAAGCAGTGCCATAATAATTAATATTCTCAGAGTTATGGGCAATGATCTTCCAGGTATTTCAGTTACTTCGGACATCCTTTCTCATTTGTCCATGGTTTCGTTTATTCAAAAATCTATTGAGAAAACATTCAATTGTTGATGTGAATTCTTCCAATTACAAGTCTTACCATCACTGTTTCATGTTATGTTGTTTCAACCTTAATCCCATTGAACAAACCTTCTGCCATTATTCTTAAGGCATTTACACCACGAATTTCCCTATCAAAAAATGGAAGTTTGGTAATGGTGTATTCTCTGAACAATTCTTCAATGTACGCCAAATTTTCGTTTTGGCCTGCTGATCTGGCCTGACAAAACTTGCACTCCAAGTTTTCTGGCATGATTTGATTTACTATGATGTTATTTACCTTGATGTGTTGAAGCTTGAGCTCTTCTGCCAATCTTTCCGATTCATTAATTGCCATGATTGTCGGAATTGTGACGATGATGAATTCTGTAGTTTGTTCATTTTGGAAGAATTCCCTGACCTTTACAATCGTCTTCTTTAGCGCTTCAATCGTTTCCAATGTTGTATCTTTTTGTGCCTCCATTCCAAGCAGGGCTTTGAAGCTCGCGAATGTGTTGTTGAGCTTGACTCGAAGCTTGATTGCTTTTCCCAAAAATGAATCCAAAAAATCCGGAAGAGCAAGCAACCTAAGGGTATGTCCGGTTGGCGCTGTATCGAATATGATCCGTTTGAAATCCTGATATTCTGGAGACTCAATGAATTGTATTACTTTTGCTAACGCCAAAGCTTCATCGACACCCGGAGGCATTGTTTGGAAAAGATCCTGGAATTCATCCAATCCAAGACTGCCTAAAGAATTGGCCAAATCATTTGTATCCGTATTTGTCAAGTTCAATACTTGCGAAACATCATCTGAAGCATTCGATGGATCAATTTCCAATCCATAGAGTTCTCCGTTTACACCTGCAATACGTTTGGGTTTTGACGTCCCCATTGGTTGGTCAAAAGAATCAGAAAGCGAATGGGCAGGGTCTGTTGAAATGATCAAGGTTTTTTCTCCATGTTCCGCAAAAAATACACCTATAGATGCAGCGCTGCTAGTTTTTCCAGTTCCTCCTTTTCCACCTACAATAATGAAACGTTTCTCTGGATTTTCAAGTATGTTCTGTAGTGTCAAGTTATCACCCTTAAAATTTGAATGTGTTTTGAAGTTTAATTTCCTTTCGTTACAACTATTCAATTACAAACTTTTTCAAAAGCAACCAAACAATAGGCAAGGCAAGAATTGACCCAAGCATCAAGAATATCTGTCTCCATTCATCTTCCAAAGAAATTGGAGGGGCACCTTTAATTACTTCCAAATCGATGATTCCTGACCTAGCTTTGTAGGAATTTTGATCGGAATCAGTGTAAAATGCGGTAGTAGCTTCGATCAGGTAGTTTCCTGGCTTTTCAAAGGTAAAGGAGTAAGAATAGCTGATGGAGGCATTTGTACCGATAACCACCCATTTTGCTGGTTCAAAGCCAGTTACAAGATCAACAGAGAAGTCAGAGAAGAAAGGTTCATTGATTGTAATATTGTACGCAGGACTTTTTCCAAAGTTGGTGATGTTCACATATACCGTAACATTTTCCCCTGTCTGAATGGGTGATTCCTTGTCTACCCATTTCATTATTTGCAGAGCAGGATGGTCAGGAGTTTCAATAGGCGAATAAATGGGCTTTGCATCAGCAACTGTTGAAAAAACAAGAAGAGAAACAATGATGCATACACTAACTGCTTTAGATGATAGCTTCATTTCAAATTCAATTCAAGAAGTCCACATATAAATTTAACATTAATTTCCGACTATTTGTTCATAGAAATAGTGATTTTGTAATCAGAGTTTATGAGAAAGTTACGTCAAATGATGAGGTAGTTGAGGAACCGCCTTCTGGAGTCCAATTGATGATAACCTTGCCACTTCCTGCTGCAGTGATTCCTTGGAAATAAAAGTCATATGTACTAGTTCCTTGAGTCACTGTTGTTGTTGATGTTGCACTATCATAGGACACGGATGTACCATTCGTGAGTTCCAATGTGACAGAGTTAATTGTTCCAGCTGATGTCGATTCAAGGACTACTTTAATATGAACAACGTTGCTAGCGTTTAAATCTTGAGTTATGTATTCTGTAAGTGTAATTTGTTCCCTAGGTTGAAGCAGTGGCAAAACAATGGTCCAAATGATCGCACCGGCTGCAACTGTCAAAGCAATCAGCAATACGACTGCAATGACAGGAGAAACTGATTTCCTGTGTTGTTGTAGTAATTTGATCATGATTTTCTCACCTTTTACTTAATTATTGCAATTAAGTAACTATTCATAGGTATGATATCTCTCCTATATAATCTTTATCGCAAGTCTTGTCCTCATTATGGGACCTATGGAACAAATGTAATCAATTGTTGTTTTCCTTGTGCATTTTTTTGAGATTATTGGAGGCGTAGCTTCATGAGATTGGCTGGTTCTCCATCCTTGTAATACTTCTCCAAGACTTTGTCCACTTTAAAACCAAGTTTTCGGTAAAGTGCTATAGCAGGCTCATTGGAAACTCTTACTTCCAAAGTTACTTCTTTGATAGATTTCATTGATTTCAGTTTTGAAACAACATAATTCATCATTTGGTATCCAATACCCAGTCTTCTGTATTCAGGATGAACTGCGACGCTGATGATGTGTCCTCGAGGATATTTTCCTGTAAGAAAGCCAGTAAGTGAAAACTTTTCAATGCGAGTAATGATATATCCCACGACGTTTCCATCAATTTCGGCTACAACGCTTGCGCTTTTGCAATCCTTTAGCAGTTGAATAAAATATCCAACGGGATAATTTTCAGGAAGCGCCAATCGATTGATCTGAACTATTTCCTCTAAATCACCCATATGCGGAGACCTACAAATGACCAATTGCTGAACCATGCTCTCGGATTCTTTTTCTAATTGCCTCCATTAAAGCTTTCTCACATATCCACAAGAACATCGAAATTTCAGATAAAGAAAACAGCATCAAGCGTTAAATTGAAACTCAGTAGTATAGGTAATTATAGAAGTTGCAAAAATTTTGTCAATGTGAAGCTCAACATTGACGTCAAGTGTTTGAGAAGGAATGCCAGTTGCATCAAAGATAATTGATGCTCCTACTGTGAACAGACCTGTTATTCTCCCGAAATGATTCCAAACTGTGTGGGATAGCAAATCACCATTTTGGTCAATGACTTTGACTTCGAAACCTACAATTTTTTCATTCCAATTTCCTTCATCATACATTTGAACTAACAACTGAAAAAAGACAGTGTTCAAC
>JALUTL010000200.1 GCA_027016475.1 Candidatus Heimdallarchaeota archaeon | reverse complement strand
TCTTCGGTCAGCATGAAGGAAAGAAAAAACACTACCTACCTCATGATGCTTCTCTTGGCAACAGGATTTGCGTATTTTGGAACATTTCCAACTGATGGACAACAGACTGAAACGTTGTCCATTGGCACAACACCTTCCCCGTAATGCAGGGAGGCGGCTACTTCGTCGGATATATACCCGCCACTCAAAGAGGGGTTTATGAAATCCAGATTACGTGGCCAACGGATGTTGAAAGCGCAACAGCAAGAATAATCAATGACGTTACTATCAACATCCAAGATAGAACTTTGGGACTCGCAGCGACGCTGTCAACCATCAGTTACTTTAGTGGACTTTCAGAGGATATGAGCTTTCTCTCAGTTTCTGTTCAACAAGTCTTGGGCCGAAAAAATTGGCGCTAGTTGTAGAGTATGAAGTGGACGACCCTTCAGTTGTACCAACTACAAACATTGTTGTTCAACTGTCCTTTACTCCTCCATTATCATCAAACACATTTACAGTGTCTTTCCCAGAGGGTGTAACTAAGGCATCACGTATGGTGAGCCTGTCTCCCCCATCTTCCTCGGGCTACTACAACATTTCCATCTCTTATCCATCTGACATTTTTGGTCTGGATTTACAACTCGAAACAAACGAATTTGGAATATTGTCTCCTTTTGAAATGCCCAATTTGGACAGAACTGATTTCATTGCTTATCTCGAAGGTGGCATGCGAACTAATTTCACTGTGGACATCAATCGGCTTTCTTCTTCCGAAAGCGATGCAACGTTGACAATCACCATTACCAAAATTAATCCTACACCTCTTGCATCTGGAAATATGCAGGGATTGGTTTACCGCTCTTTGGACGTTAATGGATTCGAAACAATAGACGTTCAAGGAAATGGACAAATGGCTGTTCTTAACCCAACAGGTGTTCTTTCATCAACTGAAACTCCAGTGTTCTCAACAATCAAGGATCTTGATTTCCTGATATTCGAGAATGTTCCAGCCTTGCCCTCATGGGAATTGTCCGTCGACGATCTTGTGTATCAGTTTCCGTCATTCCCATTGAATGAAAATGCTTCCGCAACTTATTTGGTCAGAAAGGTGGCGGAAGAGGGATTCTTCTTTGGATACTCTGCAAGTGTGAGCTACATGCTCAATTTCCTCCCTACTATAATCCAAGACGATCTTCTGTTGATTTTCAATGGAAATTACACGATAACGACAGGGGAGACCACTCCTCAATCTGCAGAAAGTTCCTTTACCATCGATCCAACAGCTGACGGCATTCCTATCTATAGTTTCGATGCACAAGAAGGAAAGCTTCTGTCAAGCAAGGCGGAAATTAATGTGTCCGATGAAGAAATGGTCACAATAAATGGCATCAATTCAACTGTGACTGTAACCCATGAGTTCAAAGATCCTCTTTCAGTCGATTTGAACAATCCAGTCAGTTTAATTCTTGGTCAGGAGGAAAGGGATCAGGAAGACGGCTATACCCAAATCCCGACCGCCACCTTCCTGACAATGAATGTGCAAAAGGGTGAAGCATACTATATTTCCCTTGACTTAGGCGTGTTTGCTGCCAGTTCACACTTTGCTTTCCTTAGTTTTGTTGACGACCAAGGAAACTACCCGTTCTATGAACTGATGCCAACCTTCGCAGGCTTTTCAATCTCGCGCTTCGGTCAGGTATACACTGCCATCCGGGACGCCAAAATTTATATCGGCGCTTATGGTTTTGGCTCAGTAAACATAACAATAACAAAAGTAGGATCTGCTGATATAGCTCTGCCTGGAGAAGAAGGTGGATCTGCTTTCTTCGTCCCCTTGCCGTTTTGGGCAATCGTTGTTTCTTTAGGCATTCTTCCGATACTTAGAAAGGATTCCAAGAAGAGACGGATGTCTTAAGGAACCAAATCAACTTCAATCCTCCTAATTCCTCTACCCTTGTTTTTATGCTTTAGAATTCTAAATGTCCCCAATTCCTTGGTAGATCGAACATGCAATCCCCCATCAGCCTGTCGATCGATATCCCCAATTTTAACGATGCGAACAGTTTTCAGACCTTTAGGAAGCACGTTCCTTTTTGTTCTGATAATCCCTGGTGTACTTACCGCCTCATCCAATGACATGGTCTCCGTGGATGTAGAAACATCCTTGTCAATTATGTCCTGAACATTTGATCTAAGAACTTCCAACTCTTCCTCTGTCAAACTCCTGTCAAAATCAAAATCAATTTTCGCTTTGGCTGGTGTAATGTCGCTTCCCGTCACAAGGGCCCCATACTCCTGCCAAATTAATGCAGATATGATGTGCAAAGTTGTGTGAAGTCTCATCATCCGATATCTAGGTTCCCAATCAAGGATAAGTTCCACCCCATCTCCAACATTCATGTCGCATCCACTGTCAAGCAGATGGACAATTGCCCCATCTTCATTCCTAGTTCCATTTACCTTATGTTCTGTACTGCCAAATCTGACCCACCCAGTATCTGGCTTCACTCCACATGATTTCCCAAAAAAGATAGTTTGATCTGGTATAAACCCTCTTTCCACAACCTTCAGCACTTTTGCTTTAACTCGTCTCAAATAAGCATCGTCAAAGTACAAAGGCTTGGTTTTCATACCATAATAACGATCTCGCCTTTAAAAAATCAATTTTTCATCCAAAACACAAGCCTTCACAACACGTTCTGGCATGAAGGACAATAGAACGTGCTTCTTCCTCCCTGCCTCGTCTTGACAATTGCATGGCCGCATAATATGCAGGATTCATTCTCCCGGCCATACACCTTAAACCGGTTTTGCATCAGCCCTTGATACCCCTCCACCGAATTGAAATCTCTTATCGAACTTCCTCCATGCATCACCGCTTCTTCCATGACTGTCTTCAAGCATGAGACCAAATTCTCCAAATCCTCATCATCCAAGTGGTTTGCAGGAGTAAATGGATTGATGTGTGCCAAAAACAATGCCTCCGATTTGTAAATATTGCCACAACCCGCGACAATGCGTTGGTCAAGCAACAGCTTTCCAATTTCCTGTCGACGTTCCAGTCGCCCCTTCCCCCTGATGTTGGCCTTGAACGTTTCCAAGTCAAAGCTCTCGGCAAGAAGATCAGGGCCAAGTTCAGGCAATTCACTTCTGTCAGCCATTACCCTAAAAAAGCCAAATGTCCGCGGATCATCAAACAGCAACCTGTCTCCAGAGCTCAGGACAAAGAAGACTTTGTAGTGCTTAAAATGTGCAATCAAATCCTTATGAGTTCTGACCTCCAAGTATTCTTCTTCCCATCTGCTTGCCGAAAAAAGTCGCCATATGCCGGTCATTCCCAAATGATTCAATGCATGAAGAGTTTCCTCCTCAGATGCAAAACACCAAACCAGATACTTGCCATGCCGATCAATAGCCGAAATTTCCTTGTTTGCAAAGAGTGAAGGATTCAAATCTCGATATTTATGATGTGAAGAAACCAGCATATGCTCTATCTTCTGCCCAAGAACGGATGACAAACCTCTTCTGACAACTTCTACTTCTGGCCCTTCCGGCATAGTCCCAAGATCACTTTCCTTTGAAGACTGCCTTGCGCTTCTCCAAAAATGCATTCATTCCCTCCCGCAAATCCTCTGTTGAAAAACACATAGACGCATAGTTTGCCTCAATCTCCAAACCTGCAATCATGTCCGTTTGCGTTGCCATATAGATTGCATTCTTTGCTGCTGTCAATGCCACCGGTGCCATGTTCTGCAATGTCTCAACAACGTTCGAAACTGCACTATCCAACTCTTCCTGCGGATGAACTTCATGCACAACTCCAACTTCCATCGCCTCTGATGCACTCAGACGTTTGCCCAAAAGAATAAGATATTTGGATCTCCCTGATCCTAATACACGAGTCAGTCGTTGTGTCCCACCAAAACTCGGAATCAGACCCAACCCCACTTCTGGCAACCCAACAACTGCATTTTCTGAAGCAATCCTCAAATCACATGCCAAGGCAAGTTCCATCCCTCCTCCCAAAGCATAGCCGTTGATTTTGGCAATCGAAATATAAGGAGCCTGCTCGATCCGGTCCAATACCCTCTGCCCTCTCGTCAAAAACTCCCTCGCCTCCAATGGTGACAGTTTGATCATCTCTGAAATGTCTGCACCCGCAACAAATGCTCTGTTGCCTGCACCCGTAATTATCATGATACGAATGTTGCCTGCTTTCTCTACCCGATCCAAAGCCACTGAAAGGTCATCCAAAACTTGTGAATTTATCGCATTGAGTGCCTTTTCCCTCGTTATTGTCAATGT
>JALUTL010000199.1 GCA_027016475.1 Candidatus Heimdallarchaeota archaeon | reverse complement strand
CCTTCAAAAAGGATCATCGGTTGATCTGGATATGGAGAATACGGCTTGGCAACCAATGATCCCATTTTTGGTGTTTCATCATATACATAGACATGAATTGATTCTCCCATCTTGAAACAGAATGCGTGAAGTTCCGCTTCACCCTCTTCGTAGGTGAAATTCAGGGTTTCTGGATATTTTCGTTTTTCAGCTGCCATACAAAACCTCCTTTTGAAGCTTTACGCATGATGAGGCCTTTACGTTCTAGCTTCAATCCTGTTTGTATCAATTGTGTACCTGATTCACATCCCTTACAGATTTTATACTGTTTCATCGCCTCAATGAGCTCTAACGTCTTCAGGGGTCTTGGAGCGTTTTGAAGAATTGTTAGAATACATTCTTCGTTGTCTGTAAGGGGCATTATTCTTTTTTCGTCTTTCTCCATCATAAGAGATTTGCTAATTTCTTGATTTCTGTTACTTTTATTTGACTAATTTGATGATTTAGACGCGAAGAAGTTAAAAGGCGCAAATGAATCGACCGTTGTAGAAAAGGTGACCTAATTTATGATTAAGGCATATGTGTTTATTGTTACTAATGATGAAGATCAGACATTGGATCGTGTGAAAGCAATTGAAGGGGTAAAGGAAGCACATATTGTTTATGGAACGTATAATGTGCTCCTCATTTTGGAGGCTCCAGGTGGGAAAAAACTCAAGGAGATAGTTACCAAGGCAATTCGCCATATTGACGGAATTCTTTCAACAATGACTACTATTGCTTTATAGATTCGTAGGTTTCTTTATCAGTAACGAAAACGGTATTGTTTTTCTCAATCAATAGAAATGGCGTCAAAAATGGATCCCTAGCATCTTTGAACACTTTGGCCTTTTTCTTGCCAATAAAGAGGACGTATCTTCTTTCCATCGAATTGATAAAATTTGGTGTCATGGTTATGCGGAAGGTTTGCAGAGTTGGCACATAAAAATGGGTCACCTTTTTGTCACCCATTGATTCAAGTATTTCAGGCGAGAGTATACCTGGAAACAGCGATGCAGTATGGCCGTCCTCTCCTATTCCAAGGACGCCTATATCAATGCAGGAGGCATTTAGTTGCATCAACACTTCCTTGACTTTATGATTGTAGGATAGTGCAGATTCCTTTGGAGTAACAAGTCTGGGGACTGGATGGAAATTTGTGTTCGTTTTAGAGACTATTGTTTCGTTAATCAAACGGGCGTTGCTTTCATCATGATCCATTGGAACCCATCGTTCATCCATCTGGAAAAGATGTATGCCTTTCCACTGCAGATCATAATCTGCAAACATGCTGTAGGCCTGCTTGGGTGTCGAACCTCCTGAAAGCGCCAGTGTAGCATATCCTCTGGTGCCAACCTTTTTGTCAACTTCCTGATAAAGATGGTGGCTGAATTCCTCTGATAATTGATTGAATTCTTCGTAGATCCAGAATTGAAATCCCTTGATCTTGTCCTTGATCACAAGATTGCTTAGACTTGTTCAACTTTAGGCTTTGTTTTCATATGTGGAAATGTTTGCAAAAGCTAGTGAAATATTGATGACGTTTCCAAAAATATTCAAAATCTCATCTACATAGTTGGCCTGAGACATTGTGATGGACCCGAATCTTGAGAACGAAAAAAACCGTGTACCTGAAGGCACTATTGTTGTTATTTTTGGCGCTTCAGGAGATTTGGCCCGGAGGAAGCTGATGCCTGCCTTCTATCATCTTTCACGGGAGGGGCTGCTTCCTGAGAAGCTGAGGATTATCGGATTGGGAAGGCGAATTCAGGACACTGATGAGTTTCGTGATCATATGATGCGCCGTGTGATTCAATATTGCTCCCACAAAATGGAACGTCGGTTTTGGGGGCCTATTGCAGACAACATGTTTTCTATGAAAGCAGACTACCAAGAAGATGAAACTTTCCTCAAGCTCAAGGACTTTATTGCAGAAACTGAGGCGGAATGGGGACAAAGGAGCAATCGGTTATTTTATTTCTCAACCTCTCCCAGCCATTTTGACTTGTTGGCTACCAAAATTGCACAATTTGGCCTTCATGAGGAAACAGGTACCGCTTGGAGCCGAATAATTGTAGAAAAACCATTTGGGTTGGATCTGGAAAGTGCCGACCGGCTCAATGAAATTCTGACACAGTATTATTCTGAAAGTCAAATATTCAGGATCGATCATTTTCTTGGGAAGGAGGCTGTTCAGAACATTCTCATTTTTCGGATGTCAAATCTTCTATTTCAACCGGTATGGAACCGGGAGTATATTGATCATATCCAGTTAACTATTGCGGAGACCATCGGTGTGGAGGGTAGAGTGGATTTCTTCGAACAAACTGGTGCCATACGAGATATGATTCAATCTCATGCTCTTCAAATCCTTGCATTTCTTGCAATGGAACATCCTTCAAGGTTAGACCCCGAAGAGATCCGGGATGAGAAAGTGATACTCTTCAAGTCGGTAAGGAAAATAGAGGAAAATGATGTGCTTGACTATACTGTGCGAGGACAATATTCGGAAGGCGTTGTAAATTCTGAACTGGTTCCAGGTTACCTTGATGAAGAAGGAGTTCCTCCTGATTCCATGGTGGAAACATACACCGCAATCAAACTTTTTATTGACAATTTTCGATGGCGAGGGGTTCCTTTCTATATCCGGACTGGAAAACGTATGCCAACGCGGAAAACAGAGATACTCATTCAGTTGAAACAGCTTGACGTTGAAACTATGCCAACGTTGCTTCAGAAACAACCTCCAATTCCCAATACCATCCGGATAGAAATTCAACCAAGAGCAGGAGTTGAGCTTCAGATTGGATGGAAACCCCCTGGTCTCTTGACAGATGTTGAACCAACTTCACTAACCATTGGAGGAAAGGCAATGTTGAAGGAACCGAAGGCGTATGAACGATTGTTGCTGGACGCAATGAGGGGTGATTCTACCTTGTTCATCCGATATGATGAAATTCGTGAAATGTGGAAAATTGTCGATCCAATTATTCGTGCTTGGAAAAAAGAGAATGAGCGTCTGAAACAAAAGGGATTGAAATTGCCGTCTTATCCTGCCGGAACACAGGGGCCCAAGGAGGCGAATCACTTTATTGAGCGGGATGGACGAAAATGGACTTATTTGGAGCCGTCCCGCTAATCTTCAGTTGGGTCATATGGTTTGCCGATATGTTTAGGTGCTTTTGCTTTTCCAATAAGTGCAAGAGCAACCATCGCAATGACATAAGGGAAAATTTTCAGCAATGGGTCAGGTATTGATTGACTCAGTCTTCCATACAATTTCAGGCCCGAACTGAGGTATATGAAGTAACCGAAAAACACTGATGAAAGAACCGCTCCGATGATTGTCCATTTGCCAAAAATCATTGCAACAAGTCCAATGAACCCTTCTCCTTGGATAACATTTTCAGTAAAAAGGCCAAACCGTAAAGTCACAAATGCTCCTCCCAACGATGCATAAATCCCGGAAATAACTACTGCAATATATTGGTATTTCCGCACAGCGATTCCTGCTGTTGCTGCCGCTTGTGGATTTTCTCCAATCGCCCGAATTCTCAAGCCAAACGGTGTTCCAAATAGAAGGAAATGTGAGATTGGGATGAGAACCAAGCCGAGATACAATATATAATTATGGTTGTTCAGCACAGCAATTGGGTCTGGAACGAACCTGAGGATTGTTCCCAAAACAGGTATGTTGAAAAACCTGCTGAATTGGATTGCCTCTAATATTGGTCCAATAAATGGAAAAGAATAGAAGTTGACCGTTTCCACTTTTGGTGCATAATCTGATCTTCCTGGTCTCCAAATTAAGGCGGTCAGTACACTCGTCAGTCCAATGGCAAAAAGATTGATTGCTACTCCAACAACGATCTGATCTGCCTTGAATGTGATTGACATTACCGCGTGGATCAAAGATATTGCCACGCCAAACAAAACTGCACCAATTATTCCTGCCCAAAAGTTGTTGTATGTGAAAGAAAAGAAAATTGCTGCCCATGCTCCCCACAGCATGATCCCTTCCAATCCAATGTTGATGACGCCAGCCCGTTCGTTGAAGGTGGCTCCCATTGCAGTCATCATGATTGGCAAGGCCCAAATCAAGGTTTCCTTGAATGTCCGTGTTGAAAGAAATCCCTGCCAGAGATTAATGTGGAATGTGACAATATTAGGTGGTGATTCAAACATTGAAGTGAGCATAAACATCAATATTGCATAGAGTTCCAATATTCCTACCAACATCAGCGTATACTTTGCAAGTTTTTTGCGAGTTGATGGTGGGCTCACTTCAATTGGCTTGATTTGCTGTTCAGGATAGGCAACTGCTTCTGCGGTCATGATTCTTCCTCCTGTTGATTTGACTGTAGCATTGAGCTTTTGTTTTTCGCTGTTTTGTCCAATATCATCCTTCTGTACAGGAGTCTTGCCAGGTAGGGTGATGATGCAAACAAGATGACAAGTGCTTGAAACACGAAAATCAGGTCGGCTGGAATGTCTGTATTTACGTCCAAATTGACTTTACTTTGATGTAGATAGCCGAAGAAAAGGGATGCAATGATGATAGGCAGGGGTGCATTCTGTGCCAAAAGGGCAACAGCAATTCCTTCGAACCCCAGTGTGCTTTCCATCCCGAGATTATATCTATAAGGAAATGTTCCTTGTACCAATAAAGCCCCCCCTATCCCTGCCAAAGCACCAGAAAGTACCATCGCCTGAATGGTCATTTTTTTCGTATTTATGCCTGAAGCTTCAGCGGCGGTAGGATTCAACCCTGTTGCTCTCAATCTGTATCCAAACCGTGTTCTGAAGAGGACAATATGCATAACAATTGCGATTACCAAAGCAATAAAAATTGAATAATTGAGGAAGTTAGAGACACTTGGATTAATTGGCTCAATCTTTGCTGATTTGACAATGACTTCCGTTTGCCCGTAGGCATCAACTGAGGATCTATTGACAAAGGGTGAATATGTACGTGATCCAACCAAAAACTGAAGCATGTTGGTAGCGACTAAATTCATCAAGATTGTTGTTATGACTTCGTGTGCCCCAAAGTTTGCTTTTAATTTTCCGGGGATGTACCCCCACAGCCCTCCAACTATCCCTCCGATAAACATGGTAATGACCAAATTAAGAGGCGATTTTGCCAAAAACGTCAAGAAGGTTGTGTTGGGTACTATGGTCGCTGCCCAAATGGCTGCTGACACTGCCCCCATCGCCATCTGGCCTTGACTGCCAATGTTGAACAACCCTGCACGAAAGGCTATTCCGACAGACAACCCTGTGAAAATCAGCGGCGTAGTCCAATACAATGTGTTTGCAAGTCCTGATGAAGTAAAAATTATGTCTCTTACTCCATATCGATAGAGTTGATCCATGCTTATGTCAAACCCTGCATTTTGAAGAACAATGATAATCAGCGCAACGGACAGAAACGCGAGGAAAAACGAAATAAGGGTCATGAAAAGTTGTTCTGTTCGTGGATGGGTAACAATAGATTGTAATTGTTTCTTAGAGTGTTGATGATGTTCTGTCATTTTGTATTCTCCTCCTCAGAATATGTCCCTGAAATCATCAGATGGGACAATTCTTCAAGATCTAATTCTCCCGAATTCATCTCTCCTACTATTTGTCCTTCATATAGGATGACAATTCTATCCGCCAGCTTCAATATCTCATCCAAATCTGCACTTACCAAAACTATTCCTGCCCCTTCGTTTCTCAGATTGATGAGATTCGTATGCACTTGTTCCATTACGCCAATGTCTACACCTCTGGTGGGTTGACTAGCGATCACCAATTTTGGGTTCTTCGCGAATTCCCTACCTAGGATCACCTTCTGTTGATTTCCTCCACTGAGATTCTTAATCTGTTGATTAATCGATTGGGCTTTGACATTGAACGTATTTACAATTTTCGAGGATGTGGTTTTCATCAACTGGAGTGGCAGAAAAATTTTGGATTGTATGTTATGTGTTTTTTGTTGTCCTTCAGCATATTTCTGTGCAGTTTCGGGGGATCCATGAAAAGCTAACCATACATTTTCCGTTATGTTGAAATCCTGTACCAGTCCCTGAGTTCCTCTATCTTCTGGAATATATGCTATGCCAGAGTTCAAAATTTCTTGGGTTGAAAGGGATGTGAAATCAACGGTCTGACCCTCATGGGGCGAGAACACAATTGATCCACTTGATGGTTTTCGAAGTCCTACAAGCGTGTCGACCATTTCAGTCTGTCCATTTCCTTCAATGCCTGCAATACCCAAAATTTCATGGGTGTGCACCTTGAATGAAATGTTGTTCAACAGGGGCTTTGGTGAGCTGGGATTTTCCAATGTCAGTCCCCTCACTTCAAACAACACTTGGTGTGTTTGGGTCTTTGCCCGTTCTGCACTGCTTACAATCTTCTTGCCAACAACCATGGTCGCTAAGTCTGCCATTGTTGTTGTGGATGGTGTGGTTTCTCCCACAACTTCTCCCTTCCGCATCACTACAATTCGGTCGGCAATCGCAAGAGGTTCCCTTAACTTGTGCGAAATGAAAATCATTGATTTCCCTGCTTTTTTTAGCTCTTGCATGGTATTGAACAATTCTTCCACTTCAAGAGGTGTCAAAACTGCAGTTGGTTCATCAAAAATTATGAGATTTGCCTTCCTGTACAATTGTTTCAGGATTTCTACCCGTTGTTTCAATCCAACCGGCAAATCTTCGACCTTCGCTTTCGGGTCTATTGGTAACCCATACTTTTCACTGAGGGTTCTGATTGTCTCAAACATAAGTTCATCATCAATGACAAACTTCGACTTTACTATTTCATCACCCAATGTTATGTTTTCCGCGACTGTCAGTGACTCAACAAGTTGGAAATGCTGATAAACCATGCCTATTCCTAGTAACATTCCTTCACGAGGATTGGATATAGTTATTTCATGAAGGCCTTCGGTGATGTCGCCGTTCTGATTTTTTACTCTTTGTGATTCTGGCAATTGAGACAGCCACCGATCACTAATCAAAATTCTGCCACTGTCTGGTTGATAAAGACCGGACAGAATTTTCATTAGGGTAGATTTTCCTGCACCATTCTCCCCCAAAAGTGCTAATATCTCTCCTTCATTTACTTTTATCGTGACATTTGACAATGCACGTACCTTGCCAAAGCTTTTGGATATGTTTTCCAATACTATTGCGACTTGATTTGGCCCAGTGTCCATTCAAAAGTCGATTAAATTGTCAATTTAATTATGTTGTCAAACAATTAAGGTTTCGCTGTTAGGAATTTACGTTTTCTTTTTTCTAATCAAAACAGTTGCCACCATCAATGCCACAATCAATGGTGCAATCGGCAATGGAACTGCATCTTCAGTTCCTTTGCGTGTAAAGTGCAATGTGTTAATTGGATACTGTTTCATGTCGGTTGGAACAGAATCTAGGGATACAGTGATGGTACCGTTGATGATTGCTTGTTTGATGTCTTGAACAATTTCAAACCTTGTTTTGCCATTGGCATACAAGGTATCCCTTTCTGCTTGTGTGTGGTTCATTGGGGAGATGTCGACACCATCTTCCTTCAACCCCAATTCCTGTGCACCTGCTGTCCATGTTCCTGCAACGATGGCATCAATCTGGGTCTCAACCGCTACATCTACTTTTTTGATCATTGATGAAAGGATATATCCTGGTTTCAGGTGATCCTGATTGGAATCTACACCGATAGCATAGGCTTCTCCCTTTTCTTTCTTTGCTACCGCTTCGAAGACTCCGAGTCCAGTGCCTCCAGCAGCTGCGTAGATGATGTCAATTCCTTGATCCAAAAATCCTTCTGCAACAGATTCGCCTCCTGCCAAATCTCCCCATGGGTTTTCAGGATTGGGACTGTAGGCGACGCTGACAGATACAGATGGATCTATGTATTTTGCACCTTGTTCATATCCATATCGGAATTTGTTGATCAATGGAATGTCCAAGCCGCCCAAAAATCCAAGTTTGCCTGTTTGTGTTGTCATTGCAGCCATTGCACCGACCAAAAACGAACCTTCATGTTCCTTGAAGGTGATTGAAGCCACATTTGGCTGATCAACTACACTATCGACAATCATGAACTTTTGGTTGGGGTGTGCAACGGCAGATGCGTTAACTCCATCTGCGGCACTGAATCCTATTGCAATAATCAGATCGAATGTTCCGTTGTTGGCGAAGCTTTCGATAAACTGATTGATCTCTGTTACAGTTTCTGGCTCTACCTGTTCTACGACAAGGTCAGGATATTTAGCTTCTGCCCTTTCCTTCCCGGCAAAGGCTGCATCATTGAATGATTGGTCGCCCAGTCCTCCAGTTGAGTAGACGATTGCGACGCTAATTCCTGCACCTGTGTTTTGTGCTTCGGTAGCGAAGAGTGATCCACTGGCAATTGTCATCATGAATAGCAACAGCAGTGTGTACAAAGCTTTTCTTTTTACCATTTCTATCACTTGGGTTTGGAACCCTTATCCTTCACTTTCTCCCAATTTAAAACAATATCGCAATAGGGGGAATACAGATGGTTTTTTTTATTGTCAGTTTGATTCTTACTTTTTGTAAGGTGGGCCATCTAGAACCACAGCATCCAAAAGCTTTCCCCTGACATCAATCTGAAAGATAGAACCCGGTTCCTTGTGACTTATTGGTACATAGGCCATTCCAATGCATTCTTTTGTGAGAGGCGACATGGTTCCGCTGGTCACAACTCCTGCTTCTTTTCCGTCTACAAACACCTTGTATCCATGACGGGGCACGCCTCTCTTCATCAGTTTGAACATTATTCTGAACCGCTCTATTTTTCCTTGCTTCTCTATTACTGCCTGTTTTCCGATATAGTCAACAGGTTTGTCAATTGCCATGAATGGCTTGAATGCCAACCCAGATTCAAGTACGTGGGTAGTTTCATCTATGTCATTGCCATAGAGTGCATATCCCACTTCCAAACGTAATGTATCTCTTGCACCCAATCCGCAAGGTCTGACATCGTCTGAAACCAGCGCATTCCATATTTTCGTACTTCTGTCCAAGAGTTCATCATGGTCATCGGCAAAAATGATCAGTTCCCCTCCATCCTCCCCTGTATATCCTGTGCCTGAGAATAGAACCTCAATTCCGTCAAAATCAATGTACCCTGCACGGAACCGAGGTGGGAGTTCCTTTGAACAGTGCTTTGACAGTGCCTGCCTTGCTTTTGGCCCTTGAACAGCAAACATACTGCTTTTGTCCGACACATTTGCTATTTCTACATCAAATCCGCTTGCGTGTTTCTGCATCCATTGTCCTATTTTTTCCCGGTTTCCTGCATTGCAGACCACCAAAAATGTTTCACTTTCCAGTTTTGTAATGATTACATCATCCCTGAAGCCTCCATTTTCATTGAGCATAAAGGTGTACGCTGCTTGACCTAACTTTACGGCACTGATATCTCTAGGGACAAGCTTATCGAGCAACTTTTCAGCATCCTGGCCATTGACAAAAAATCGCCCCATGTGGGATACATCAAAGATGCCTGCTTCGTTTCGTACAGCCAAATGTTCCTCATTTATTGACGAATATCTCACTGGCATGGCCCAGCCGTTGAAATCGATGATTTCTCCGTTTTTCTTATGCCATTCATAGAGAATTGTTTTGTTCATGATTGACCTTTCAGTGTTCTGCTTTTCAAATGTCGCTTTTTCCTATGGAAATCTGGCTTGTTTCAAAACAAATTAAATTTCAGGTGGAGATGTATGAGACTTACATAGAAATGCATCAGAAGAAGAGGGATCCACAAATTGAAATGCTTGCTTTTACGTTTGACAAAATGGTAAAGAATGGCTAAGCCAGAGAAAACAACGATCCATGGTATGAAGATGAAAGAATAGAATGAAAAATATGCCAGAAAGGAGATAGCAATCAGGATGTTTCCCAAATTGGTAATTTCATTTTTTGGTGGGAATTTTGGCTGAAGTGGTGCCAGGCCTGCCAAATGGTCTCTTGCCAATACTGTAAGTTCTACCAATGTCCACAATGAAAGCCATAGAAACCAAATCTGTTCCAATCCTTCTCTATAGTTAACCAACAAAATTATTTCTTCTCCAGTGAATAAGTTGACCCACTGGATGGACAACAAATAGACAATTGTCCAAAATTGAGTTCCTATAAAGATAACTGATCTAAACAACTTTCTGCAAGTAAGTACCACTCGATACTTTTCCAACAGAATTCCTTGTGCCCCTGAATACAGTTCTCCTGCAACGAAAACTAAAATTCCGATCGCAAAGAATGTAATGCCCCAGCGTAGATAGAAGCCAAACTTGTCATAAGAATATCCTGAATAAAAGAAACGTACGTCTGCAGAATATCCGAACTGGAGAAATCTCATTAATCCCAGTCCAACAAAGATAAAAGGACTAACCAATACAATCCAGCTTATTAACTGTCTTATTGCTAGGGATGCTGAATCATCGTCCCCGATTTTTCTTTTCGGCAATTTGGCAGGAAATGGGCGACTTATGGCTTCAACAAATTTATCCATGGGAAATTGAACGTCTGTTGGTGCAAAGTGATCATTAATTTCATCTGTTTCTGTGTTTCCTGTATAGTTTGCTGCAATGGTCTGCGGTGTTCCAAATCTTGAAAGTACCATATTCAGATCATCCAATGTAATTTTGGTTGACTTGCCTAGTGTGTAAAGTTCTTCCAAGATGGCACTTTCTATTTCATTGGCAATAGTATATGCATTTGGTACCCCTTTTGATGCTAATGTATATGTAATTTGGTTAATGAAATCAACCAATTTTTCCGAAGCATCCATTGCCAAACTTACTGATGGTTGCTTGTCATATTCACTCATTTTCAAAATCCTCCTGATCTAGAATAGTCAGATTTTCATCAAATGTGGTGAGCAGGTGTTTAAGGTCATTTTGCATTGCTTCGAGCAGTTCCCAACCTGCATTTGATGGTGATATTGTCTTTCGAACTCTGTTGTTCTCGATTTCACTTTCTGAAACCAAAAATCCATTTTCCTCAAGCCTGTTGATAGTGGAATAAATTGTTGGGAGTGGCGGTGTGTGCTTTGTCCAAACCCGTTGAAGAGTTTTGTAGATGGAATAGGCGTGGGGTTTTTTTGGAGAGTATGATGCCAAATATAGGATTGCCAAGTCCAGAATTGCAGCTCTGAGTCTTCCATTCCAGGATTCCAAATATGATGTCCACGCATCTATTCCATCCACTATTGCCAAGGTTATTTCGTGTTAAAAAATATTATGATTTTCATAATATTGTTTTGGGTATGTAATACAAAATTTTTTTCAGCGCGCTTCTTTCTTCCAAACACCTATATATCTTGAGAATAATAGCAAATTAGTGTCAGAACTCGCAGAAAAAGCAATTCTTGTAATTCATGCTCCGAAAAATGAACCTCCCGATGATGAAATTCATGATCTGGCATCCGCGGCAGGATATGAGGTGGTACACGAGGTAAGATACCATGGAACTAAGCTCGACAGGGAATATTTCTTGCCAATGGCTTGGCGTGAAGACTTGGACTATGAGCTAGAAAACTTGGATTATGACTTGGTTATTGTGAATCGGAGCCTCAGCCCGCTACAGGTCTCCAATCTCGAGTTGATGTTCGAAAAACGGGTTACTGACAAAATTATGCTTGTTTTGGAAATTTTTGAAAGAAAATCAAGTACGTCTGAAATCAAGTTGCAAATTGAGCTTGCAAACCTTCTCTATACCTATCCTCGAGCTCAATCAACCATGACGCGCAATTTAATGACCGAAAGGCAGGCAAGGCATTTAGGGCGAGGAGAGCAGCTTAAGGACGTTGTTGAATCTAATCTGAGGCATAGAGTTGCTGTGATAAGAAAAAAGCTGGAAGATATGGCAAAAAGGAATCTGGGTCACAAGGAGGGAAATGTTCTCAAAATACCGATTGTCGGTTTCTATTCGGCAGGCAAATCAACTCTTTTCAACATATTGGTTGGTGAGGAAGTACAAGATGTGGATGAACGGGCATTTACAACCATGTTTGCCAAAACTTCACGAACCAAGGTGTTTGGATTCCCTGTAGACCTATTGGACACTGTTGGGCTTGTAGATTTACCAAGAAATGTTCTAAATGCGTTCAACCAAATGCTTTCTCCAATTCTTGAAGCTAAAGTGATGATCTTGGTCTTTGATTCGACAATCGATCAAAATGTTTGGGAAAGGCAGATGAAATATATGCGAAAGCTTCTGATTCAAGAGAATTCCTCTTTTGCTCACCGGAAATATTTGATTGTCTTCTCGAAAACTGATTTGTCCAACTTGCATGAAATAACAACCAAAAGAGAGGCCTTGTCAAAGGAAGAATGGCTAGGGGAAAGTTATCTGATTGTGGAGACTCGTGCAGACCAGCCAGATCGGATCAGAACAGACATTACTTC
>JALUTL010000198.1:29358-30611 GCA_027016475.1 Candidatus Heimdallarchaeota archaeon | reverse complement strand
CTCCAAAGATCCATCGAGAAAATTCTTAACCGAGTCTGTTGTTTGGTCAAGCCGCTCTGAAGATTGCCTATAAAAAGTGACTAATTCAGACTGCATTTTGGATATGTTGCCCTCATGAGATTCCAGTACTTGTTGATTTTCGTGCATTTTTGACGAAAGTGTATTTTTGAGTTCGCCAGAGAATGTGTCATTTACGCCCACAGCGTGATTTGTCAGTTCCAATTGTTTCTGAATCCCTAAATTGAAGTTTGTCATTGCTTCATTGAGGGTGTTTTCGACAGAAGTCAGTTGATTCCCGAGAACTGTTTTTGCATCTTCATGAAATTCTCCAACAGTAGTTGCAAATTCGTCGGGAAAGGAAGAGAGTGATGAAAGATCGACTTCTAAATTTTTTTCTGGAAGGGAAACAGAATCGCTTATTTCGTTCGCTTTTCTGTTGATTGCTTCTTTGTTGATTTCAGATTTGTTTTTGATCGCTTCCAATGATTGGGTTAACTGTTGGGATACATCCGATTTCTCTTTGTCCAAATACCCATCCATCTGCAATTTTCGTGTTTCAGCTTCATTTGTCAGTTTCTCTGAAACTTCAGTTTTGGTGTGCCCCACATCCTGCACGGAACGACTGAACATTTCTTCTACTTTTTGGGTCTTCTCCGCCACCACTGACTGCAATTTGGTGCTTGCCTGTTCAATTGTTGATTGAATATTCTCTAAGGTCTGCTTTGAAGAACTATCAATTTCTCTGGATAGCACTTCGATTGATTCAACACTCTGATCAAGCTTTTCCTTGACAGTACCAACAGGCAATAAAGAGGCATAACGATTGGGTATCCCCGGTACCTCCCTCACTAATCCCTTATTTTTTAGTTGAGCCAAGGTTTGTTCCAATGAATCCTTGTTCAATTTTGATGAAACGACCAACTCACCAAAGGAAAGTTGCCCGCTTACCAGCAAGTTCCTGTAAACTATTTTTTCCGCTTCAGAAAGTTCAAGCGAATCAAGTACTTCACTCATACAGATGATTATAATTATCACAATTTAAGTTGGTGTGCTGTTTTACAAAGGAAATACCAAAAAAACAGTGCAAGAATTGAGCCCGTTTTTTCTTCTTAGGTTGAACAGGTTTATGCGTTATAGGGAATGAATTTGTATCCATATCGATCCTCGTCATGCTGACGATAGATTTTCCGAAAAACCATTTTCAAAGGCATTCCAATTTCAAGATCCTCGTATTCCACATCAGAGAGTTGAGT
>JALUTL010000198.1:0-29348 GCA_027016475.1 Candidatus Heimdallarchaeota archaeon | reverse complement strand
GTTTATGTGTGTTAGCCTCACAAGGCAAGACCTGGGGCCAGGATTCGAATTGTGATACAGTCATGGCAGAAGTGAACGATATCACCGGTTTATTTTTTCTCATGGGACAATTAAAAGATATGCCCCCGAAAAAGAATATTTTGAGTAATTACCCGAACCCCTTCCTGAAATTCAACAATTCCAACGCAGTAATCCCCTTCAACCATTTGCTGAATATCAAATTCAGTTGGCGCTGCACCCTTCATGATTTTCGTATATGAGTATAATGAAGCTTTTCGAGGCAATGGAGCAGACTGTTCTGTTTTGCCCCCACATCTCTTGCAACGCAAACGAGGAGGAAATTGAATGGACTGGCAGTCTAGGCACTTTACGCTTCTCAATCGGTATCGTGCATCTTTTTGGTCAAAATAAGTGATCGATGAAATGTAAGCTCCCTGCGGTATGGAAACATTTCCTTCAGGATTTTCCCGTGCGGCAAGATATTGAGAAAACAACATATGGCGGGGATTAGCGGTTTCTAACACATTCACTGAGCCAGATAGGGAAGGTTTAAGGATTGCAGTTTGGTGTTCATCTGCAACAACCAATATTGCTTGATTCAGTTTCTCTGGATTTTTGAAGTAGCTCACAACCGGTGTTACTGATCCAATATAACCCAAATGTGCTGGAGTCTCGACATCGGCATTGGGAATTGCCTTCTTCAACATTCTCAAGTCAGCTGCATTTGAAAAAATGACCTTAACAGAACCTCGACCAACAGCTGCCTTTATTGCATTTAAAACATCGGGTTCACCTCTGATATCAAATTTGTTCCCAGGATATCGTAATACTTGCCCCCTTGCACCAAGCGCCATTCGAAATGCATTGCATTCTACACCACCATCTGAACCGTTGTAGCCGACAATTGCCATTGACCCCAAAATGCCACCAACTGAAGGAGGTTCATGTTCTAGAGATTCCACCAGCAAAAATGCAGCTTGCTTTGTATTGGCAGCCTTATGTAATGCAACCAAAGCATAATGGTCTGGTTCTGGCAATAGGTCAATCTTTTCTTCACTGAAGCCAGTTGCCTCCAAAAATGCTGAAAGATTGAACATTCCATGGCCAGTATACAGGAACAAGTGTTCCGGAAGTTTTCCAATCCGATCAACAAGCTCCAGCAACGCATTTACAGCCATTGTTGTTGTGTTTTCATCCAAACCTGTTTTGAGAATACGTCGATACCCTCCAAGAATCGGCAAATTCCACAATTGTTTCAATTCTTTAGCATCTACAAAAAATCGGGGGGAATAAATGACTACATCCGTAATGCTCATTAATCATCCCTCCTAAATATGTGAACTGCACATGTTGCCCCAGATCCCCCTACGTTATGTGCCAGAGCAGTAGTTGCATCAGTCACCTGCCTTTTTCCAGCCGATCCTCTGAGTTGTTTCCATATTTCCACAATCTGTCCAGTCCCTGTTGCTCCCAACGGATGACCTTTGGCCTTAAGCCCTCCAGAGGGGTTAATAGGTATAGAACCATCGAGTTGCGTCTCTCCTTCCAATATTGCTTCAGAGGCTTTGCCTTTTTCAAAGAACCCCAAATCTTCCAACGCCAGCAGTTCTGCAATAGTAAAGCAGTCATGAACTTCAGCAAAATCTATATTCGAGATTTCAAGATTAGCCTCTTCCAATGCTGACCTGACGGCCTTCTTTGTGGCCGTAAGAGAGGTAATGGAATCCCTGTCATGGATTGCCAAAAAATCTGAGGAAGCGCCAGATCCAAGTACCCAAACAGGCTGTTCAGAGTATTTTTTCGCAAACTCTTCCGACGCCAGCAAAACAGCAGAAGCGCCGTCAGATGTTGGACAGCAATCGAATAGACCCAAAGGTGGAGCAACTTCAGGTGCTGAAAGAACCCTATCCATTGTAATTTCTTTCCGGAATTGGGCATAGGGATTATGGACGGCATTTTTATGGTTCTTGACGGCACAGGCGGCCAATGCCTCACGGGGAGTTCCATATTCATGCATGTGTCTTCTAGCCATCAAGGCATAAATCCCCGCAAACGTCGCACCAGCCAACCTTTCCCATTCGGTGTCTCCAGACACACCCAACCAATATCTTTGATGGGAAGAGACGAGATCATTCATCACCTCGACACCACCAGCCAAAACTAGATCTGCGCCATTCTTGATTGCACGGTAGGCATCCCTAAATGCATAACCACTTGAGGCACAAGCATTCTCCACTCGGCGCGCAGGTATATCGGGCATTCCACATTGTTCCACCAGTAAGGCTGCCGGATTGCCCAGTTGTGCCCCGCCTACACCCAGATTACCAATATACGCCTCTTGAATTAACTGAATGTCCAGTTCCTTGTCCGCTGAAGTGATTAAATCGTCAAATGCTTCAACAAACAGTGATTTGATGCTTTTCCCCAATGTGCCGTATGGCGTTTGCCCCGCTGCGATTACAGCAACTTTTCTCGTCATTGAATGAATTCTATAGCAACAATATTCAAAGTTTTGGAATTTTGGCATCAATTTTGTCAGAAACAAGCCTCATTATACTTCTCCAACGAATCCATTCCAATAGAGGAGATTTTATATTTTTTGGGGGCTGTTTCACCAGTTTCAATGAGTTTGCACAAACATATACTGGTACGACTGTAACTTCACATAATTTCTTTGTTCCTGCTTTGTTTACAAAGCCGACATTAGGAACAACTAAATCACAGGAAGAAAGGATTGCATCCACCTCACCACTTTTTACCAATTCGTAACCTTTACTATCCTCAACAAGCTCAGCAGAGGTCTTCTCTTTAATTGTTTCAAACAGTATCCCTCCTTCACCACCAGGATCAGATTTCATTACAAACACTCGACTGAATTCCAAAGCTGTCAGAATATCAACTAGAGTGCCACTGTTTGAAATCGTAAGAACCTCGGACTTTTTGGGGATTGTTTTTTTTGCCTCTTGCAAAAGAGAGGAGTTTATTTCCTGTAATAATTTTTGAAGTTTTGTTGCGACAGCCTTAGGTCTCGTCCCACTTTTCAGTATTTCAATGGAGAGGCCCAATGCATTATTAATTACAGCCATGTCTCCAAAATGCATTTGCAGTTTTGCGCATCCATTTTTGAAAGCTTCAATTTCAGGATCAGCGTTGATTGTCAAGGCCAAAAAATTTTTCAGCAACTGCATCGAACCAGATTGTCTGTCTGCAAGAATAGAAGACAAGCCATCATTCCACAAATCCAATGTGTTCATTGACTTCGTACTTCAATAGCAGTTTTAAAATATGTCACAAGCCGTTGCGTCGGACAAAAGATCGAAATATTGCGATAATCAAAACAGAGACTATCAACGACCAAGGATAGGGCAAATACAACTCACCAGTGTAATCACTGTCAATCATTTGAGTAATGTTTGGCGGATTTGAGTACCTAGAAATGCCAGTATCGATAGTTGTTTGATTATAAATTAAATAAACAGATGGGGATGTATACACAATCACTTGGAACACTAGATTTTCAGCCCTGTAATTTTTACCTACTGAAAATGTAGGAAAGGTGATCGTAGTTGATGATCCGCCACTTGCAATGGATACAGAAGAATTGAAAGAATATATCGCTTTCTTTGTGTCTGGTTCTTCACTAATATTAGATACATCAGATTTAGTCCATACAAACAAACTTACTGGTTTGACCAAAACAACTGTTAATAAGTCGTTCCCTCTTTGAAATGCAACGGAAACGGAATATTGTTCAGGAAAGCTTTCCAATACTGCTAGTGCCATATCCACAGGCCAGATTTGGGATCCAGCCAAAACAACATCCCAAAAGCGTCCAGAATATCGATAAAGCAACTCCATAACGGCATTTTTCAGATCAGAATCTTGTACCATATCCAATGTACCAGAAAACACTTTTTCATGATAATTGACTGAGATATTGATTCCCATGATATCAGATTGTAATTCTTCTTTATGCTTCTCCAATGTTGATATGAATCCATCTAATGTACTGAAGAAAATTTCTCCTTTCAAAATGGATGGTGAACTGCTGTTTCCCATAATTAGTTCGGTTCTGTATCCGTCAGAGTTTTCATACACTTTGAAAGTCATATCGGGATGTTCAATTTCAAGAACAGGTTCTGCCTGATTTTGACCCAATGAAGAAATCGGAAACAACAATGCTAGGAGGAGAATTATCAGGCACAATGAACGCTTGGATTTCATATTTTCCCTTTGTTTTGAATCTATATATAGAGATGGGGTACCAAAATCCCATCATCCTGCGAATTCAATAGTCTGAAGTGAGATCGCGTCGTCTCCATTCAATCCATTCTGAAAGTCCTTCTGGGGAGTTTGGATATGATTTGTAGATGTGATCAGCCAGTTCCACTTTCTCTATTGCCTTTTTCAGGTTCCACATCATTCCCCATTTAGGGAACGCCTGCAAAATCTTTTGAACTTTTTTCCGGAATGGAAGTACAAATTCCCGTGTTTGGAAAAGGTCAATTAGATCCTGCTCTGAAACGATTTTCCGCTTGAGGAAGAAAGCCATACCAGATGGCCCAGTTTGTTTCAAAAATTGTAAGGCCTGGTAGCTCATGGCGTGAGTTGACCCGGGATAGTTCATTATATCTTTGTTATATTCCCAAAGGCCAGCGTGGGTAACATCGTTTCTTTTCAGTGCATGTGTTGCCGCTATACCTGCCTTATAGCCAGAAATTAGGGAAGGTCCATGACCCTCAGCAGTAGTTGGATCAACCATGCATCCTGCCTCTCCAACCAATATGGCACCATTAAAAACTAAAGAATCAAAGGGAGGACGAATAGGAATTTGCCCGCCACCTTTATGGACAATTTCATAAGTTTCCGGGGGAACAAGCGGATCCAACACCTCATGGTAAATCTCTTTTAGGCTCTTACCATCTGGATAAGGAATATGCTTAGGCCAAGTGACGCCGATATTCAACTGTAGTTCACCATCGGTGAAAATCCAGGCATAACCTGGAATCGGGATGGACTCATGGTACAAGAGAACAATCCGCTTCTGGAACTCATGAGGCCTGTCAAGTCGAACAATTTCCCGATATGTTGCGACCGTGTGCTCAGGTGGCACAGAGTAGTCAATCCCATACTCTAGATCTTCTGGGATCAGTTTTCTGACGATTCCAATGTATCCAGAAGCATCAATTACAACTTTTGCTGAAATTTCCTTTTGTTCATTTTCATGGAAAAATTGAACACCAGTTATTTGATCTCCATCGATTAGAATGTCACGAACTTTTGCATTTCCAACTATTTTTGCGCCATTCTCTTCGGCTATTTTGAGGAGCCGTTGCCCATAGTGCAACCTATGCACGATGAATGCCGGCGTATGTGCAGTGAGTGAATGCTTAAGGGAAACTGAAGCAAAGGTTAGATGCTCGAGTGGGGAAGGAAGCTCTTTTCCATTAGGGTATTCTATTCCCAACTTGTCTTTCATTAGGTTAGGTGCGACCCTATCCAATGCATCCCCACAGCTTTTGTTTCCAATTTTCTCACGTGGCTTCTTATCCAGCACGGTCACTGAAAGTCCTTGCTTTGCTGCAGTAATTGCAGCCATTACACCCGCAGGGCCGCCTCCAACTACTGCTACATCAACCTTTTCTTCCATGGATAAGTTTGGATAGGAAACTAACTTAAATAATTTGCATACCTGCAGTCACTTTTAATCATCTCCACTCCAAAATTTTATATTTTGTAACGTATTCATTGAATTGTACAGGCTCAAAAGAACCATTGTTTTGGGACTGTATGGGCAAGATTGTACAGGCAAAAAAGTACTCCCAAAGGGAAAATCCCAATGGGATAGCGGCGAAATCGTCTCGCCAAGTCGTCTGAAGTTGCTTCAGCGGCCGAATAAGTTTCTATCGGAACTTGACGATAGGTAGGCAGAAGTGGAACATTATTAGAAGTTTATCCTTGGATATTCATTTCGTGAACATGTTGTCAAGAAGAATGTTTTGATTCCAATAAAATCTGGGTATCAATGAAACCACGTTTAGCAAAAAGCTGTAGGCCATCAACATAGGGTATATCATATTTTTTTGCAAATCGGATAAGAGGTGTGTCATTTGTAGTCAAAGTCGTATCAATTATCATCCGTGCATTTTCAGCCACTTTTCTAGAAAAAGGCAAGATACTGGGCAAATCACCTGTGCCAAATGGGACAAAATTAACCACAAGATCGTAAGTCACGGTCTCTCCAGGTTCAACTTCACTGACTTTCGGGTAATATTGCACCAGATTGGAAATTTTGCTCTTTGTCCTGTTTCTGATGGTAATTTGGTTCGCTGATGGATGAATGATCGGAAGAAGTGAATAAGTCAGTGTTGAAACACCTTCCAAATACACATTTACAACATCATGCTGCAGGTGTTCCTCTATTATTTCTTTGAAAAGATAGTAATTTGTGTCGAACCCATTGTAATATCCATTCATATTGGATATAAAAGAAACGACGCCACTTTTTGCTGAGGATACATCGTATCGGTCAATTACATCAAACTTCGTTTTCTGGATCGAACCTATAAGAGAGTACCCGTCGAACAGATCTTGAACAAGTCCCTTAAGAAAAGCGCTAATTTCCTCGTTGGTTGAAACCGGCAGTGAAACTGAAATTCCATTGAAATTGAGGAAGTTGAATAGTTCATTGTCCCCGACCTCCTTAATCTTCATTAGAAACGGATCATTTGATAATATTCCAACCTTATAAGTCTCCGAATTTATGGATTTCAACAACATATTCAGTTTGTCAAAGACAATATCCCTTTCATCAACAGATGTAGAAACTCCTCCCAAATGTTCAAAATCGGATTGTATTCGAGTCGCAAATGCTCTTGCTTGATTCTGAAGTGGTTTTTGATCAAAGGAGATGCTAAGCCAATGATTTCCAAAATATTTTGCAGCCATGAAAGGCTGTAATTGTGAAAATACGCCTTTGATTTCAATGACATGAGGAATGCCGCGGGATGTCAACGTTTTACCCCACATAACCAATTGATGGAGATCGAGTACTGTCTCCGGATTAGCAACAATTTTGAAAATGGAATTTGGGAGGGATCGGGCAAGAGTCTGAATCATGGAGAAGTCTATTTTTGCGATTCCTTCAAGATCCTTGAAGGTAATGATCGGTCGAGTGTGTCCTTTGGCCAATTTTTCAACCGATGGAAGATCAAAAGGATATTCATACTCCAGATATTGGACAGGGACATTCCAGAGATCTTGCAATATTGTTTGGCGGTTGGCTATCGTTTCTTGACTATATGTAGATCCATTCTGATCCAAAGAGATCACAAAATGAAATGGTTTGGAAATTGTCTGTAAAGTGTTCTTGAGTTCAGCCAATTCATTTTCATGTATATGGAGGTTAAAGAAGGAGAAAGGGAGATCTTTATTCTGAAGCCAGATTTGTTTAAATTCTTTCAACGAAGCTTCGAGAATGATCTCCATTTATATTCCATCTTGTTTGTGCCTTCATAAACATATTTGAAGATACATCCTATTTTTTCTCTTCAATCAATTCAAGCCATTCTCTGTCTAATACACATCATATCAGGAGATTGCCCAGCAATGAAATTGAAAAAGTGAAGAAAACCAGATAAAGGAGTACCCATTGCAAGGAACTAAGGGATTCCCTATTCAGTTCTAACAATATCAAACCCACATGTAGGACAGAAAGCATTATGAAGTATCCAAAAGGAAATTGAATACCCACAATCGGATAATGCGGTGAAAGTACAAAGAGAACCATTAAGAGGCAATAAATTGTGAGCCGATTTGAAAGCACCAATGGCAGACGTGACCTCAACCTTAGTTTCTGAAACATTTCATCAATCAGTACAAGAACTGCCCATAGGATTACTAACAATAAAGCAATCTTTTGGGTGTTAAAATCGAGTGAATAGACGATGAGCAAAGTTAACAAAAGTATTATTTGAATCCCATTTCGTAAGGGAGAAACGTTATTTTCATCCATTTGTATAGATCACCTCTCTGGAATATTCTTGCCGAATGCGTTGTTCATCGAACAATGGGGAGAAATATTTGAAATCTCGCCACTCTAGATACAGGTTGTCGTAATTTGATGTCCCAAAATTTCCAGATACACCGGGAGGGTAGTTGATGAGTACATCTGTCCATTCAGAGGAGACAATGGCAGTAAAATGCATGGATGGCCCATAAGCATATTCATATCGTATTTCCCCATTTGATCTCAGCCAAGGACCTTCCATCGCGTTTACAGTTAATGATGTCCCATTGAACCCTTCCCCGCCAATATTCAAAAATGGGAGCACACCGCCCATTGGATGCTCAAATTTGATTTTGTGCGCCTTTCCGTATTGCCATGTCCTTATATTGTGTCCATATCTTGTTGACAAATATTCATAGGAATCATTCAAAGCCAAGATAGCCATGTCTATGGCACTTTCTTTTTGAGGTGTTGATTTATCGTCAAACCAATGGGCTGATTGGTTTATTGCCAAATATCTGGTTATGGTGCCAAGACCACCATATTGAGAGCGAACAGCATCCCTTAAACCCAATTCATCCATGAGGACGCGTTTGACAAACAATAAACGCCAAGTGGTGAAGATAAGCGGCTCTGCTCTAGAAGAATCGATAACATAGTCCCAAGAGGCCAACATTTCAATCATTTGCCTGATGGGATAGGAAAGCTTCGAAATAATATCTGTGGAATTGAGTTTTGAAATCAGTGGGATCAGCATTTCTGTTGCAGAAAGTGATTTTACGTCAGCCTGTAACCTATGAACCATTGGAAGATCCCAAGGCTCATTGTATGGAAAGTCTGTAAAGTTTGCCAGAACTTGTGATATCCGTTTGGCCCGATACCCTAAAGCGTAAGATTCAGAGTAATAGTAAAGATTCCTTTTGTCAACTCGTTCATTAGCTGAATACAAGAACCCTTGGGGTGGATTTTTCACATAATATTGGTTCTCAAAAGGAATTGTCCCATTCCAATAATTGAGGCCGTTTGATCCATTTTGTGGTAGCAAGCCATAGCCTCTGCTTCTTATCGGAACAAGAGCATTCAGTGCTAATGCAATGTCTCCTTGAACATCAGCTACGACCCAGTTGAATCCGGGAACAATCAGATACTGTAAGGCAGTATGGAATTCTTCAACAGATTTTGCGGTGTTCATCAAATAAATTGCCTTAAATGGCTGATTTCTTTCATAATTTTGGTGATAAGTCCACTTAACAGCCAATTCAACATTCTCTCCACCCAAAGTAACATTTAGCAGCGGTCCGAAATCAGAAATTCTGACTACATGCCTTACAGGCTCTTTTCCTCTAATTGGAATAATATGTTCTTCCGTTTCGAAGTGCTTCCATATTGTATTGTTTACAAGATATGATGTTTCATTCATTTTGAGGAAGTAGGTGTCCAAAGAATCGGCAATGCCTGATGTTGCACCCCAAGCCACAAACTGATTGTGACCCAAACCAATGAGGGGAATCCCAGGCAAGGCAAAGCCTTGAACCTGTATGTCCTCTTCCTTTGAAATCAGGGTTACAAAATACCACAAACCTGGTACAGCCAATCCTAAGTGGGGATCATTTGCAATTATAGGTTTACCGGATTTGGTCAGATTGCCAGAGATCACCCAATTGTTTGAAGCAAGGCTATTCCATTCAGGAAGAAGCAGACCCTTAATGGACTCGTCAATTCTATAGTTGATATAAGAGCCACCATCAGTGGATTCAATTCCATTGAATCCAAGCTGGGTTTTTGATGTAGTGGGCAAGCCTTCCTCTGTAATGTTATATGACAAAAGGTATTCTTTTGCAGGTTCATACTCAACAGGAAACAGATCCAACGCCCTCTCATTCCCTAATTTTTTGATGACATCGTACCTGAGAACCTCATGCCCTAATCCTGCAAAAGCAAAGTTATATGACAAAACACCATGCATCGCAAACGAATCTTCTATCGTCCAATGCTTTGGTTTCACACCCAGCAATTGAAATTCTAGAGGTAAATTATTTAGATGAGAATCAATGTATTGGTTGATGCCTGCAACATATGAAGCTGCGAGTTGGACATAAAATTGTTCACTTTTCAGAACTAGGACGTTGGAGATTCGTTTAGACCAAGTGTTCGTAAGAATATGTCTGTTTCTAACAAATCTACTCCAAAAAGTCTGGAGAGTTCGCCATTGATAATTGATCGATAAAATTCAAGCTGAAACAACCTGTCTCGTGCAAATTCATATCCTTGGGCAAATACCAAATCCATTACATTCTCCGCAATTATGGTTGGTACTCCTCTTTTGTCCCTAAAGACTTCAGCAGACTGTCCTTGAAAATACACAATGGATGAGCTGTCAGTGACGTTTTGCAATCCCACAAAAAGGCCCAATGGGAATGACAGCAACATCAACAGAAACAAGAAGTTTATTGTTTTAGCAATTTTGAATATTAATTGATGCATTTGTAAATTTGGACGACAGCATGTTTTTTTAAATATTGGTAGCTGAGCATTGTTGTTTTGCATTATAGGAGAACGGCAAGGAATGGTAGACCAATTGAACCATAAAATAACCAAATAACATATGCAATCCAAAACAGCAGCAACCCAGGAATCTGCGGTCGAACCCAGACGTATGCCTTTTTCATTGCCAATGCTTGATTTCTTACCTCATTTCTTCTCTCTCTTTCCCTGCGTTCAAGGACTTCATCCTCCTCATCAAATTGTCCGAAAACAGGTGCATCAGCGTGCCAATCATCATTTTCGAAAACCTCTACAGGATCAAGAAATGAATCCCCGGTCAATCTTTCAGGCTTAATTGGAAACGCCGTAATCAGAATTATCAGTTTTTGAACAAATGATCCTTGCGGCAACCCGACACCCTTTGCACCGATACTTATCAAATTATAGCCCAAAGTAATGACCAGTATCAAGAGCATTGCGGGCAACATGTTAAAGAGAATGAGAAAGAGCGGAACTAGACTAAACTGTAGAGGGATATCCATAGGAATGAAAGAAAACACAAAGGGGGAAGAAATGCCTAGCACCATCATCGCCTTTGAATCACCACCTCCCCAAGCACCCAAGTACAAAAACAAAAAACCGAAGAAAAGTGCGAACAAAACATTCAACACGATTCCGAAAATCTCCAAAAATGAGTAAGGAGATATTACACCGCATGCTATCAGAAGTATGGCAGACCCAATCCCTTGGATGGCCCAGAGTTTGTTGCTTGTATAGCGGGTTTTAACGTCTTGATAACAACCAATCGTAAGGCATATGAATGTAAGAGCAGCCAAAAGGATTTCGCAAATATATTCCATGGTTTGTACCCCAAGCTATTTTGCAATTATTATGTTGGATTTCACAGCATGCAGTGCGTTGATCGCTTGGCATGTCAAGACAATGTCTTCATTCCATGAGCCGTCTGCCCTTTGTTGAGCCAATAGGAAGAAAACTGCCAATTTGACAACTTCTCGTTCTATCGGTTCTTGATGGACGATAGCCCTTAGGCATTCAGCAGTGGCACCAATTGAACCTTCCCAGCCGCCATCGATCCCTTGCTTGCTTTCGAGATATTCCCTCATCTTCTTCAAGCGAGTTTCCACTGTAATTCTCCTGTCACTCTGCCCGAAGCCCAATGCAAGTGCAGGGAAATCTTGATCGCCTTCACCATAAAGTTCAGGTGCTTCTGAATACGGCTTTCGTTCCAACATCTCCACAAGGCTGTTGTACAAAAGTCCGATGAAGTATGACGGTATCTCGGTATCATCTTGAATATTGCTAAACCTCTTTATAGATCTGTTGACAATAATATTGAATGTATTTGCCATGATATCAGCGATGAGCTGTGCACCTTCATAATCTCCCAAATACTTGAAAATCGGTCCCAAAGCCACAATACTTGGTACTTCATTGGTCATAATGGTCTCCTTGTTTTCCAAGCTATTAACGAAGTCCCATTCGCTGAAGTTTGCAAGTTTGGCCTTGATCTCCAATAATGCAATATCATCAAAACTTACATTTTTGTTGTCGACCGTCAAAACAAACAGAAGCGGAACCAAGGATTGGTAGCTGTCACTTATCATTGCAGTTTCCAAAGCATCCAAAACCAGATAATAGACTTGTTCCAGACTTCTTTTTTCTTCAACCCCATCTACAACTTTGATCCACGAATAATTTAAACCTCGATTTGTCAAAAGAAACATCCTACCCACTTCAGATGTTTCATACAAAGGCATTTGGTCACCCCACGTGCCATCTCCTCTTTGTTTGTTGATGATCCACCGATTTGCCTTGTCCAATGCTTCAGCTATTTTTAAATCTGCTACAGAGAGATTCCGTAATTGATCTTTAAGTTCTTGGAATTTCATCATCAGATCTGCCTCTTCATCAGGCTTGAAAGATATCCAAAGGAAATACGATGCGATTGTTGAGCTACTCATAATTGCCAAGAAATACAGTGCAGACATGATTTCAATGTTCAGGACATCGGCATATGGAATGATCAAGATAGAAAACACAAAAGAAAGGCTGATGGCCAAGAAATAAATAATTGCTACAACTCGAGTTTTGTAATTATAGAAAATCCCCAACGACAAAAGATATTCCGCAAGCATGAGTAAAGTGACCAAAATGTACAGATACTGTAGCAGTAGCAATGTAGAAACACCCACATCATCAATGCCACTGTCCTGCACAATGCGGGACAAAGTCAATGTGATCAAAACAGTGAATGCCACTGCAACAACAAGATAAAACAGCTGGAGACCTACGAGGGTTCTTTTTCCCGAGTACTTCAGCACTTTGATATAAGTTTCGTCACTCATCTAAATACCTCATGGTTTATCTCCTATTAGAAGCCTTCATATTTAATCATTCGTGACTTCGTGGAAAATAAATGGAAGTTCTGAAATCTTTCTGTTTCGATTCGCCTATCATCAAGCGACACAATTAATATTGTCTAATCAGTAGCAACCTCGTGAATGAACTGAACACGGCTGTAGACATAATTGCAACAATCATGACATTTCTAAAGGACAACCATGGCATCGTCTTCGAGAATGAATTGAAAAAACATCTCAAGAAAAAGTACAAGGAGATTTCAACAAGGGAACTCTCCAACATACTCATGAGTATGGAAACACAAGGTTTGGTCTATGTCTCGGGAGATGAAATCTCAAATCGCCAAATAAGGCTAATGGATCAATTGTGATTACATTTTCCAGTCTACATGAAGATGGTTGTCATGCCCACTGGCAGAGGTGCAAAGTCCTTCAGAAATCAACGTTGGATCGTTGAACAGAATACGTGACACCATGCCTGTGTCCCATAGCATCTGCAACAAAAGACGTGTAAGCGAACGACTGTATGACCCCCAATTCCATAGAGTGGCCCCTTCTACCCCATCATTACGCATGGGGCGAATATCGGTGTCCAAGCCGTCCTTATGGGTGGAATGAGGCGGAAAACTTCCTCCATGTTCTCTGCTGATATCACCAATGCCTATACGAGGCCATCCAACACTGTAATACCAATCTTTTGCAACTTTTATGAGTTGTGCAATAACATTTGCAGTACCCCAGTCATCATTGCCATCATCAGAGTAATGGTACCAACCAAGGCCGGTTGATCCGTAGCGGGTTAAATCGAAGAAATGACTGACTAGATACCGCCATGTTGTTGGCCCCACTATTCCATCGGCACTGATTCCTACATGAGATTGGAAACTTTGAACCGCAGATTTTGTGCCAGATCCGAAAATCCCATCCACAGTCAAGGATCTATGGTATTTGGTGTTGAGCAACCTCTGAACAGCCCTAACTGCGTCCCCTGTCGAACCATATTGCACTGTAATAACAAGCTTCGACCAAGTATTGGATCCCACTATACCATCGGCCACTAACCCTTTGCTGGACTGGAACGACTTCACTACTGATTCAGTTCCGCTTCCAAAAATTCCATCAACTGTGATTGAGTATCCTCTTGCCCTTAAGAGATACTGCAATGCATAAACATCCTCGCCTCTCGTCCCTTTTTTCAAAAGCGGCCAAGTTCCAAGCCCAGCTTCCACCGGAAAAGCGAGGGGGGAAACATTCATAGTCAAAAACAAAGCGATAAGAAGTGTTGAAATCGTAAGTTTTTTGCTTTTTGATTTCACAAATCGTATAAATTTGTTCGATTTATATAATTTGTTTGAACCTACACCTAAAATTGAAAGCAAATGTCATTTTTGTAATTAAACCATTAAATGAAAGCATTACCAACCACAGATTTCAACGAAATTTGACACAATATCCTTTCCATTCTGAGTCATGATTGATTCCGGATGAAACTGGACGCCATATATTTTCTTGGTTCTATGCTGTACACCCATTATTTCACCATCATCAGCTACTGCGGTTACTTCCAAATCATTGTTTGTGACCTTCGAAATTGCAAGTGAGTGATAACGTGCTCCAATGAAGGGGTTGGGAATATTTTTGAATATGCCATCTCCATTATGTGATATACGAGATGTTTTGCCATGCATGACTTGCTTTGCTTTTGATAGGGGTTGGCCATGGTAAAGCCCTATTCCCTGGTGCCCCAAACAAACTCCCAAAATAGGGACATCTAGATCTTTGGAAAGAATATCTGCGCACACACCAAAGTCCCTCTTGTTTGCAGGATGCCCTGGCCCTGGCGAAAGAACTATTGCATCGGGGTTCATATCACAAACGACTTCTATGGTTATTTGATCATTTCTAAAGACAATGGGTGCCACACCAGAAACTTCTCCCAACATCTGATACAAATTGTATACAAACGAGTCATAATTGTCTATCAACAAAATGTTCATTTAGCTCCACCTCTACCTGATTATGTTTGCCACGGGTTTTTCTATTTCTCTCATAGCCTGAAAAATGGCAGCCATCTTGTTCAGTGTCTCTTCATACTCCTTCTCAGGAATGCTATCATGAACAATGCCTGCACCGGCTTGAGCAGTAAAGTGATTTTTTATTGCAAAAATGGTTCTGATTGCAATAGCCTGCACCATGTTCCCGTCAAGGCCAAAAAAGCCCACAGCACCAGCATATGGCCCTCTTCTGTCGTTTTCCAATTGTTGTATTATTTCCATTGCCCTGATTTTTGGAGCACCAGAAACAGTTCCAGCAGGAAATACTGACGAAAAGGCATCAAATTGATCAAGCCCATTTTCGATTTTTGCTTCCACTTTGCTGACTAAATGAATGACATGAGAAAACCGGGAAATTGTCAAATATTCAGGTACCTTAACAGTCCCAATCTTGGCAACTTTCCCGAGGTCATTCCTTGCCAGATCCACCAGCATGTTATGTTCCGCCAATTCCTTGGGGTCTTGAATAAGATCGGCTTCAAGTAACAGATTCTCATTTTCAGATTTTCCAATTCTTCGTGTACCTGCAATTGGATAAGTAGTAAGAACACCATTGTTTAATGAAATCAAAAGCTCTGGTGAGCTCCCAATAATGGCTAGTTCATGGAATTCAATCAGATACATGTATGGACTTGGATTTAATTCTCGCAGCTTCAAATACAGATGAATTCTATCACCATGTGCGAAAAAAGAGGCTTTTTGGGAAAGAACAGCTTGGAAAATCTCACCGTTGTGGATGCAATCCTTGATGCAAGCTACATTTTTTTCAAATTCGTCTTGTGACATGGAAAATTGGATATTGGATGTTATCCTAAAGGGATCAGAAATTTGGGGCATCTCCGAACGGATAAGCATCAAGATGTCGGAGAAACGGTTCGGGGCATTAGAATGGTGAAAATAATAGGCCTCTCCTGCTACGTGATCAAAAACAATCCCATCCAAAAAAAGGCCATAGAGGCCATCAGGGAATTGAATCTTGTTTTTGCAGTCGTCTGGAATTTCTTCATAGTAACGTATGAAATCATAAGATGTGAACCCGATTAGTCCGCCATTAAACATGGGATTATTTCTGTTCATCTTCACTTGTTCTACTTCATAGTTTGCAATAAGGTTCTGAAGAGCAGAAACGATGTCCAAGTATCCCTCAGCAATTTTTCTTCCATCACAATACAAGGAACCGTCATCAATTCTTATGATATGGAGCGGATCAAAACCAATAATTGACTGTGTTGCCATTTGTTTTGGCCCATCCATGGATTCTAAGAGCACAGTATTGTAAAATTGTGATCGAATTTTAGAGTAAAGCTCCAGCACATTTGGTGGTTCAATGAGAGGAATTTTTTTCAAGGTCATCAAATTACCGGCATAGAAACACAATAAAACATAGGATAGACAGAATATGGGTCTAATCTGCATTATGGTTCAGTTGTTGCCATTTGATTCCATTTGGGCTTGGCTTTCCAAATAATGGGAGAAAGTGGGAAAATAATCCATTTTGGTAAGGTTTCGTCACCTTCAAGCAAATAATTGGATTTCATACCTAGATTAACCAACTGTGGTTATTATACCACATTATTGCTAATTAAACATTTATAGTGTGCAGTTGACCATGAAATATGTGGGATGAAATCATCAAAGCTTTCCAAAACACACCTAGCAGGTTAAAAGTGGTAGAACTGCTGTTAGAATTTGGGTTTAGTGTACACGAAGATGGAATTTATGCAGGACCTGTAATGTTACCCATCACGAAGGTGGCAAAAGCGGCAAAAGTAGACCGCAAAGTGGTGGAGGAAACAGTACGTGATATTCGAAAAAATGAGGAACTGATGAAGGTGTTCAAATATCTGAAACCTGTCGCAGACCTTTCAGAAGTTGCAAGAATGAACAAGGAAAGGTTTGAAGGGGTGATTGAGATAGAGGCCTTTTCCTCCAGTGTGGGTATTGCAGCAAGAGCTACAACACTGCTGGCTGAAGAAGATTTGGTCATCCGTTATTTATTGGCAAAGGATCCTGAACTTTCGGTAAAAAGCACCATGACAATAGTAACGGACAAAAAAATACCGGCAAGGATATTGGAACTACTGCTCAGAAACAAGGATGTCATTTCCGTAAAAATTTCCTGAGCCTATCTCCATCTAATCTCGATTCGGTATTCTTGATCATCTTCACCCATGGAGAAACCAATAATGGCACCTTTTGAATGAATATGGTTGCCTGTCAGTTGTGCAATTCCGTGTGCCAGTTCACCGGGTGCAATTACTTCTGGATGAATTTGGACAAAGTTGGCAACTTGCAATGGACGGTTCTCCCCTTCCTCATAGATTATTTCACAGCTTTTCATTTTCAATGAAAACGGCAAACCGATTGCCACAAACCGTATGTTCGTTACAACATCATCGGGGACGTAATGAACTGCCCCAAGCTCATGCGGACGAATGGCGACAATTGAATAGGGTTTCAGTATTAGCCAATAAAACAGTAGTAGCAAGAGCACAAATGAAATTACAATGGTGACGAAAACACCATAGTGAGGAAAAAATCCGAAAAGGCCCCAAAAAGCCAAAAAAAGCATGAAAAAGACGAATATGGATTGACTCGCAGCATCGATCCACAGATAAATGATACGTTTGTTTCTCCCAGTCCATGATCGATGTACCTGTTTCCTCAATCGTTCATTCAGAGTGTCGGGTGCCTTGCCGAATTGATTTTTGAACAACTCCAATGTTTCCTTAAATGATTCAAGATTTTTAACATCGTAATCTTCGCTCAATAGGAGCAAACTTGCGTCTTGCATCCCCGTATCATTTACTTTCAGCCAAGGAGTATCGAGAATAATCCTCAGCGCATTCTGTTTATTGTCATTCTCTTCTCCCTGAATGGTTACTTTTTCAAAATAAATTTCTACAATTTCAGACCATTGGATCAGCCGTTTGGTTAACCAAGTGTCAGGGACAAGCAATCCCTTTTCTGTAATTATGTATGTTCCTTTGATGAAACGGTACCGGTAATATATGATCAAGGCACCCAAATAATTGAAAAATACCACAAGTAAGTTTGAGGTATTGTTCGAATTCAAATTGATAAAGAAACGGTATGCCACTAAAATTCCTGAGATGATCATCAAATAGTCCATGAAATGCCCAAGAATATCGATCCAAGGCCTAGGCTTGGGCCGCAAAACCAATTTGTCTTGAGAAAGCTGTGGAATAAGATTCTCGACTGAACCACCAAGCAATGTCATTGATTAAGTCTCCTTGTAGTTCCCATCAGTGGGCAGATTTCCAATGCTATTCCACCACAGCATCTTGCCTTTTGGCTTCAAGGCTTTTCTTCCATTCTTCAATCCATTCCAATTTTCCTAAACCAGCTTGGCGAGTCGATATTCCAACCCTCACTGCATTTTTCTGCAGCCCTACGACCGCAACCCTTGCACGGATTATATCCCCTAAACCTACCCTTCTCCCAGTCTCCCGACCGATCAGAGCATTTTCAGATTCCTTGTACATGAAAAAGTCATCACCCATTTGGGATTTATGGCAGAGGCATTCAACAGTGCTCACCTGCACGAAAACGCCGAAATCAACAACTTCTACCACTCGCCCTTGAACGATCTCATTGCGTTCAGGTTTATAGCAAAGAACTCGAAAAACGCAAGGATAGAAGGCTCCACTCTCCTGTGGGATAAGTCTACCTTTTCCTACCTCTTCCGCTTCCAAAACTGCGACAATAAATCCCAATTCTGGAAAAATCCGTTCCTCCAGGCTTTCTCGAGCCAATTCAAGAAGGATGGATTTCAAATCCTCGTCAAATCTGTTTGGTGGAACACGTAAAGTATCGGTAATTTGGCTTATGTAGTACATATGCATTAATGCTCCAAAAAGTGAATCCCAAGATTCGAGAATATTCTCAAATGGGTTGGCACTTTGCTCATTAAAATCATTGTGTTATAGTTCACGAAATAGGAACAAAAATGGACTATTCCAAAAACCCATCCACCATTAATTGACGCGTCCCTTTGATGGTAATTACAGGGACACCTATGTTCTTACATCTTTTTTTCAACAATTTGTCAAACGTCAGAACTGCACCACCCTCTCTTTTGGCAGAGGCCATCAACGCTACATCAGTTCCGGCATATTCCCGTGGGTCTTCATAGCCCTGAAACTGGTTGCTCAATTCCAATGCAAGTTTAGCCCTCTGCCCCAAAGCTCCACCCTCTTGGTGTGCCGCCAAAAGTTCATCAAACACCATCTCATGGAGATACACAACATAACTTTGACCCACAATCCGATCTAGTTCTGAAAGGAAGCGTACTTTCCACTCTGGAGCATGAAGGAGGACGTTCGTATCGATAAAGATTGGCAGTGGTTCTCTATTCGACAATTTCTCCATATCCTATTAAACGCCATCGCTTTTGAATACGTCGACTGATAGCGATTTTTACACTTGGATCAAGTGCTACTTCCGCGTTCAGTTTTACCTGCATTATGTTTTTCTTCAAATCGGTGACCACTCCAGTTGATGGAGCGGTGCCAATCGTCAACAACAATGGTTCGTTTTGCCGAATTGGATGAACCTTTTCATCTGTTTCAGAACCGACCACGATGTCAAACAAAGTAAATTTAATCCGTATTTCATCCACGACAGGCAACTCTTCACCGGCTTTGGTTAGAATTGTCCCGCTGAGGTTGTCTGATCGAGTCATGCTGGGGTCAATGGCGGTCTGTATTGCAACTAACCCACCGGGTGTTGCATATGTGCTGTCTCCATGCTCCCCAACCCGTATTGAAAGAACCTCGGTTTCAACGGGGATACGCTTTGTGACGTTCCCTTCCTTCTTCTTCAATCCAGGAAGCAAAACGACTTTGTCGCCTACTTCTACCCGTCCTGATTTAATGGTTCCACCAAATACTCCACCTTTCAAATCCTTGGGTTTTGTACCGGGAGGATTGATATCGAATGTTCTTGCGGAAAACATTCTAAGTGGCCCTTCAGCCTTTTTATGAGGTGTTGGAATGAAATGCTGGATGGCAGAAAGTAACATATCCTGATTTACTCCATGAATCGCACTCATAGGGATGATTGGGGCGTTTGCTGCGATCGTGCCTTTCAGGAAGTTTTTGATCTGTTGATAGTTCTCCTTAGCTTTTTCAGGACTTACCAGTTCAACCTTGTTTTGAACCACAATCACGTTCTTGATACCCAAAGCAGTAATAGCGGCCAAATGCTCCCTAGTTTGCGGTTGCGGAACGGGCTTATTGGCACCAATCACCAATATCACTCCATCCATTATTGCTGCACCTGAAAGCATTACCTGCATGAGAATCTCATGTCCCGGTGCATCAACAAATGACAAACGGCGAACAAATTCAGTTTTGGAACCGCAATTGGGACATTTGTCCGCCACTGTCCACTTGTCTGGATCATCACACTTTGGGCATGCTTTGACGTCACAGTCAGCATATCCCAATCGTATAGTGATACCACGCTTCAGTTCTTCAGAATGATCATCTGGAAACTTGCCGGTGAGCGCTCTGATAAGTGTTGACTTTCCTTCATCGACATGTCCAGCTGTACCAATATTGACTTCTGGATGAATGACTTTCTGCTTCTTCTTGGTTTTGGAAGGTGTTTTTTCTTTACCCTCCACTTTTCTATGGGAGGATTCCTGCTTCTGAGTCTTCTTTGTTGTCTTTTTGGTAGATTTCTTTTTAGTTTTTTCTTCAGGGGGTGTTTTTTCAGTTTTGGTTTTTTTTGCTCTGCTTTTTCTTTTTGTTGTCATAGGGAATCCTCCTCAATATTGCTTCCGCAACGGATGACCTTTATTCTAAAGGTTTCTTTCCTTCTGCAATCACTTTCACATTCAATTGGGAAATGTCATCAGAAATGATATTGCCACGCATCCTTTTTCGCCGTCGGTCACCCTTCCTTTTTGGACGATACCCTACTCCTTTGGAAACCAGAATTCTTTGGTGTCCTTCTATTGGAAGGTCTGGACGCATTGGAACACCATCGTCATCAGACCCGCCAGTGATCTTGAATTTGTAACCCTCATAGTCAGACCCAAAAATAGACCCGTCTATTTCATCACCGACTTTCATTCCGAAGAGTGCGGCCCTCATTTCATTTTCAAGCATGATTTTGTATGTTTTGCCCGAAGGGGCGCCAACGTTTACAACCATTTTCTTGTCTGCCATCTAAGCTAATTTGATTCTTGTTTTTATTAAGATTATAGATTGGTTCGCTTGCTCCAACTCACTTTCTTCTGAAAACCATTATTCCTTCCTTCAGAACATCAAGATTCCCTTGGGGATTGTTTGTAGACATGAGAGAGCTTGGTTGGATTGCGCGATTGTATGTCACTGTTTTACTGTCGAAGGTGAAGTCCACATTCGACCATTCGGTTTTGATTGTCCAAGGCTTGACAGCAGCCGGATCGTCAGAATTTGATATTTCAAGCCAACCATAACGGTTTACCCGCCTTACTGGATAAACTACGGACACATTGTCATCATAATAGACATATTGGAGCTTTCTGTTGGCTCGAGTACCTCCAAATTTATCAGCAACATCCACAAAAACAGATGGTTGGGGATCATTGATTCTGATAGCTTTCGACAATGGAGATCTGGTACTTCCGCTCGTCTCAATTGTTACCTGTATCCGGTTGCCTCTTGCATAGCTTATTGTGTAATCAGTCGGCATTGTCAAAGTAAAATTAAGATCGCCATCAAGGATGTTGATGTCTCCTCCCTTTACTTGGAACGACCATTCCAATCTAAATTGACGAGAGTTTTGGGGATTTTGGACTATGTTGAAAGAAGTCATTTGGATAGTCGCATGACGAATCAGCTTTCGTTCCTGACCAAGCATGGCAAACAGCATGTTTCTCGGGACAAAGAAGGTATGATCATCAGCGGTATTACGGTTCCGTCTTGATTCATGCAATTCATTGGAGTCCATGACAAATGTTACTACTCGCTGGCCAACAGGGGATATCCTCACTACCAGCGATGGCCCCGTATGATTAAAGAAAAGTGCATTGCCATTTTCTTCGTCTCGCAACTCAAAGCGGTGATATCCATATACTGAAATTTCCACTTCTGGATTGGAAGTCAAGTTGGCTGCATCATAGGCATCCCTGTCCATGTTTTTTGAGTCTTCAAAAAATATTGCGCCAGGCTTCAAATCGGTGACAATTCCAGGATTAGAGTTTGTTTCAAACCAATAGGTATTGTTGGCATCTGTATCTCCATTGTCAACATTATCACAAATGGAACATCCTACCCATTTCAGCCCAGTAATCTCTTCTGTTAAGGTTGCATTAATTTCACTCGCAATTTGATTGTAATTCCCAAACCCTTTGAGAGTGCCATAAAACATCAATGGGATGCCTGCATCATAAAGTGTCTTGAGTTCATTTGCGATATTGTTGTGCACAGCCCACATGGCAACAATCACGCCATCATAATTTTCTGCAATTGCCGTTGCATTGATTCCATGGTTTGGAGAACTGAAGTCATATTTGTCAGTGTTCTGGTCAAATTCAATCAGGATGTTTTTGGCCTCCGTTAGGCCAATGAAACGGGAATCACTGAACATATTCCTTAGATCGCTTTCTGCGTCACTTGTTTCACCGCCATGAACAAACATTGCGATCCTAAAATCTACTGGGTCGTAGAAATCTTTCAATGCAACAATCTGTGTCGGAACCACAGCATCAGTGTTGCCAGGTGTCAGCCCAACCTGAACCTGTGCAAAGAAAAGGGACGTATTGTAGGGGAGACGAGCAAATCGGTTTCCGTAGTCACTTTCATCCAGCTGAACCACGTAAGATATTTGACCAGAGCCTTGCTTGTAGCCACCAAATTCGGCTCCAGGAGTATACGGATTTCCGTCCGCATCTACCTTAACAGCACCTATACTTGATTGGATACTCCACTCTGCAAAATCGTCCAATTTCGTGTTCCCTATCATCACATCAATGTCTTGAATGTATACAGGAGTTGATGCCAAATTTGTGACATCGACTTGAACACCGATTACATCTTTCGATATTTGCGGATCAGGATGTTCAAAAACTTGAGCTATTTCTGCCTTCAACAATATCAGATTGTTTGTTTCATTGGCACCCAAAAGTGTATTGGCATCAGGGATATTGACGTTTTGGGTGGACTGATTCACAACAACGGCAACAACAGATCCTCCCGCTAAGGCAAGGCCGATCAATATAGCAATAGCTATTATCGGGCTCACTGATTTTCTACGGACAACCAGCTTGGGAATTGACATTGATATATGTACTCTTTTGAAGATAATAAAGATTCTCGTATTCAGAATGAGTTTATTTGTTATCAGAATTTTCATTCTTTTCTTCCGTAGTAATTTTGAGATAAATCAACGGATGATGAATATTCCCCACATCTCCCTTAGCTGTCAAAATGGAGGCATAGAGTCCACAAGCTAGAGAATAGTTTCCAGATTGGGCTGCATCAACTACACGTGTCATTGCAATCTTCTCAGGAATGTTCATTTTTTGTAACAGATCAGAAACATCTTTTCCTATTTTTTCCAAGCTTGCGTGTTTGAAGCGACAGTACATCTTTTCTTGGATGGTCTTGCATGAAGGCATATGATAGTCGATTTTTCCGCCTTCCAAGCCATAGATGTGCCGAATGATGTAGCCAGCCTTCTTGTTGAATTCCTCAAAGCTTATTCCGAGGTTGTCCACTGCCTTCTCATACCAAAAGCGCAGCTGTTCCTCTACTTGCATCCCAATGTGTTTAAGAAAGATTCCTAATTGAAACCGTTCCCAATGCCCAATATAGCCTTCTGAGTCAACTCTATGGAGCAGATCCTGAATGCATGGGGGGAGTTTTGAGACATTTTCCGACAGTGATCCGTCAAGCCGAATCTCGCTGATCTCGATAGGTTCCCTTTTTGGTTTCATGATTTTTTCGAAAACATCCTTTTGGATGTACTCGTAGAACTTTAACGCCTGTTTCTTTTTGGCTTCATGTGCAAGAAGCTCTTCACGAAGTTGTTCCATTTTTCTTCGAAGTTTTCGTTCAAATTCCCTTTTGATAAACGGTGTTGCAGCATTTACATCAACTACAATCCATCCTTTATGAATTGCACCGATTCGACGTTTAAGCATTTCAGGTGTTTTTAGACAGTCAATTCCAAATGCTCTTCTTTTTCCTGTATATATCGGAAGAATATCACGGAATGCTTCATACGTCGTGAAAAGCTCATTTACTTCCGCAATTGAATCATTTCCAAACAATGATTCCAGTATCGCCTTTTGTTTTGGCCAAGATTCCTGCGAAAACTGTTTGGCGAAATAGTCCCCTTCTGTCTCAAGAAACCAAGAAGTCAGTCGCAAATCCAAACAAGTTGCCAATCGCAAAAGAATATGGCTCATCAGTTCCTCTTTCTCTTTCTCTTCCATCAAGAATTGCTCTTCATAATAGGAAGGGTTCTGTGGCGTTTGAATTTGGGACAATTGGGCAATCCGTTGTACCAGAAGTCGATATGCATCCTCCATCTTTTCTACAATCAATTTTCCTTCTTCTTCTCGTAATTGGTACCAAGATGGAACGTTTTTTGAATTCAACTACATTCTGTTTCCTTGCCTGTATTTTTATCCTTTTTGGCTTCGGATTCTTTGGAGTTCAGTATTTGAGACACGTAGTATGAGGTTTATCCTCCACGAGTGTATCTGTAGGTGTAGTATATTGCACCGATAACTGAAACAGCCAAAAGGCCTCCTCCAACCCACGTTAAAATTCGGAGGGTTTGATCATCGAAGCCACTAGAAGGAGCGTTTGATACTGTGAAATTGACATGTACCACAGAAACGTAGTCTAAGAAGTCAGTGGCGATCACTTCCAAAACATAAGATCCATTGAGTAGTGAGCGTGTGTCGAGCATTAAGCTGTATATATCTCCGTTTTTGGGAAGATCCCCTGATCTGAACGCCCTTTGAAGACCGCTATCCAATATCTGATATTTAACAGATTTCAAACCGGCTGTGTCATTAATTTGGAATTGAAACTCAGCCATTCCCGATAAGGTTGAAGCGTTATCAGGTGAAAGCAAAAGGATGGTAGGAGAAGTGAATCCGACACCTTCTACTGCAATGGTGAATTCTGAAGTTGTATTGAACAGTTGATTGGCAGAGGTAACAGTCAAAGTCGCAGATTGCTTGCCTTCTATAGTAGGGGCGTAAGATACAGGGATCGTGACAATGGACCATTCAGGTATCGATGTATCAATTTCCAATGAACTAAAGTACGATTGGGATGAAACAAGATCAAGTGACAATGCACCATCTCCATAATTCTGGAGCGTAAGCTCAAGATATGCCTTGCTGCCTACTTTCACCAATCCAAAATCCAATTGTGAAGGTTGTACAAAAGGCCTGCCGGCAATGTCAGTCGAAATGTATTCAAGAATGCTTGGAAAGCCAACCATTGGATTGTAATTGATTTGCCTGTAATCCGGATCCAAAAAATGTACAGTTCCATTTTGAACTGAAGCGTAGCGATAGATCGAGCCTTTAATTTGGGCAGCCCTACCTTCAAGGTAGGTGAAGTTTCCCTGAAAATACTCATTGACAACCTCGATCAGACCACCTGAACCGAATTCATACGAATAAGAAGCCGGTCGTTCGAGGCTTCCGTCAAAATATCGCTCGTAATAGACTGATGTTCCTTTGTCAAGTTTTCCGACGAAGTAAATGTTCAACAGTTCTTCATCAATTGCATCATGTATCTGGCTTGATTCAGGAATGTCCAATAAAACTTCAAGAACACCGACAACCCCAAAATGAAGACCAAATTCTATAGGGTCTTCTATTTCGCCTGCGGCATTAAACCAAGTGACTGACATCCTTGGAAAGTCGATGTTGCTTCCTGCCAACCATTTCAGCATTCCGACTATTTCATCATCCAATCCTGCACTTTCATTAATTTTCCGGTAGTCATTGAACAGCTTGAGGATCCCCGCAATTCCTGAGGCCTTGCTTGTTGAGTAAGCATTAGGAGATTCGCTTGCCAGAGGATAGGATATTTCTGAGCCGTTGACCTGCTTATGAAGCTCCAACCAATTCAAAACTTCTTGAACAAGGCTGCCGGCCAAAGAGGAAGAAGAGTTGACATAATTGAGAAAATCAATTGCTGCACGTCCTACGCCAACAGATCCAAAATTTTGCCCCAAAAAGGAAGGGGAGGTCAAGTTTGCTGCGAGAAAATCATGATTAGGATACCAATAGGTTTGATTAATGATGTCAAATATCTGAGATTGCCAATGCAATCCATTTGTATGGTTTGCCAAGAGATTGATGGTTTCAAGCACTTTGAGCGCATAGTCTGCATATATCTGCTTTTTGCTTACGTTGAACAGGTTTGAAAAGAACGAAGAAATTCCGGACAATCCAAAATCGTATCCAAGATCTATAATGCTTGTGTTGGAATGAACTGACCAGAGCAGGTGTGTGGCATTGTTGATGGAAGCAGACGAGATCAGCTCATCAGCGATCTCCTCAGCATATGAAATCACTTGGGTGATTTCCGATGAGTTCAACGTATTCGATGCCTTTTCAGAGGCTTTCAAAAGTTTCATGCCGAGCCCTGCAAGTCCAACCATACCATAAAACTGTCGAGTGTCATTGTTTCCAGCAGGCATTATCCAAGTACCATTGATGTCACGATACGTTTTGAGTAACTTGAGAATATCGGCAATTACCGTGCGGTCTGTTAAGTCGGTTATTTCTAGGGTTTTTTCTGTGCTTTGCATAAGATCATAACTGGTGAGGGAGAGTGTGTTCTTGGGTACTGAACCTAAAATAAGGAGCGTTCCAATTGCAATCACAAAGAACTGCTTGTGTCTATTCACATTTGTAATTGCATTATCCTCAATAAATATTTTCTGAAGAACTGAGCGACCAAACATTCAATTTATGTGACAAAGAGGAAAATAGATGACTGAGGGGTGAAGCATTGAGATGCGTGGTTCTGTTTTCTGATTATTTCATTCAAAAAAGATTAAAATAACATTAGCTCCGAACAATGTTTATGGCGACGAGACAATGGCACGCAAACGGGGGATTGATTGCTTATATCATAACCATAGCTCTACTTTACTTTTTGGAATCATATGAGTTTGTCTACCCAAGGGATCTGTCTTGGCTTACAATTGCTCTGTTGATGAGCATTTTTGGGGCGGAATTTCCGGATTTGGATCAATTATGGAAGAGAATGTTCAATCACAGAGATTGGTTTCTTCATTCTTGCTTTCCAGGATTGATAATTCTCGGGTTGGTTCAATTGACGGGAAGCCGTGAAGAAACCAATATTCTTTTTCCAATCCTAGCCTTCTTTTACCTAGGTATAGCAACCCATTTATTGTTGGACTATTTCCCGACATGGAAATCTGGCACTGGAAAGGGGGTTGATGTGCAGGACATTGCCTATGGAATTACCTATCTGGTTGATGGAGTTACAGGGCAGGAACTGACCCAAAAGTTGACAGGTACGTATTTAATTCATTTTCCAGGATTCATAAAGAAATTTGGTGCCTCTCGAGAAACTTTGGACAAAAAATTTACGAGAGGTTACCTTATGCTCAACGCGTTGGTACTGATAGCTATGGCCACCTATGCACTTGACTCATTCAACAAGTTTGCAGTTTAGTGCCATATGCCATACACGAATATTTAATTTAGACCAAAGTAAGTGAGAAAAGAATGTCAAAGCAAAATGATGCCCAGATAACCGAATTAAGTGATTTGCTTAAAACATACTATAGGCATCATTACAGCCCAGAAAACCTCTTCCGCCTTATTTCAGAGAAATCTTTTCGACGAAGAGAGTTTGGCTTTGATATTTTGGGTTCACATTTTGTAAGGAATAGATCCTTCCAGAAGCCAGAGCATCTTAAAGAATACCTCTATACTTTTTCTGTTGCAGGGGCCTATTTAGGAGGAGAATATTCATCTCCATTAAGGGCGAAAAGGGGAAAAAGAGAAGCGATTACCATTCATGATGCAGAGTGGGTTGGAAGGGAATTGATCTTTGATTTGGACATAAATGAGTACGATCCTGTCAGAACCTGTGGATGCAAAGGGAAAAACGCTTGCAATATATGTTGGGGGCTTTTGCAAGATGCCTCAAGGATTATTGATGAAACATTGCGAGAAGATTTTGGATTTGAACAGATCTATTGGCTTTTCACAGGAGGCAGGGGTTATCATTGTTGGGTGACTGATCCAAAGGCATTTGTGCTCGATCATGAACAGCGCGCGGGAATTGTAGGATACATGCAACTGATTCATGACCCTTTAGGTGAACAAAGAGTTGAAGACATTTCAATCAACGGAGAACAACTGAGAAAACGGATATTTCGAATTCTAGCACAGAAATTCATCCTAGAAGCCCCATCATCTGCATTTGAAGAAATTGGTATCAAAAAGAAGGCACTCGAAACCTTGAGAGCCAAAGCAATAGCATTTGAACAGTTGGACAACTATTACTCAATCATTCCTTCCAAGGCAAAAGATTCATTTCTTCCACAATTGATTAAATACAGATATCCAAGGATTGACCACAAGGTAACAATTGATGTGAAACGACTAATACGATTGCCAGAAAGCGTTCACATTAGAACCAAACTGCTTTGTCAATTTGTCAAGGATCCGTCAGAATTCATGTTGGAAGAAGCAAAAAGTCTAGAAGACATTGTTTCTTAGTCTTTCAGTTTAGAGGTTGATTTAAGGTAATCTCTGAGGCTTTGGCTGTTCAATGGTTTGTCAAAGGTCTTAACAATCAGTTGCCTGATCGGAAAAATCAATGAATCCGTGTCATACATGGTGGTTTCAAAAACAGGGATATCAGGAGGCAAGGCAGATCGTGCAGGTTCTGCTCCGACATAAAGATTTTGTGCTTTCAAATCAGCCTTGTTTACAAAGGCAATACGCTCTATTTTTCTGCCAGTTCTCAACTCCTCTTCACGGACAAACTCATTGTAGTCTGGTAGACGGTTGATGCTCCCCACGTTGGTTCCATCCGCAACCAAAATTGCACCGCTTGCACCTCTGACCATGGTTTCAACCATGAATGAAAATCGATCTTGACCTGCCAAGTCCACGATCTGTAAAGGGAGTATATAGTCATATTCATTTTCAAGCAGAAAAGACAAGTCTCCTCGCAATTGGTATAGGTTCATCCGATTGGCTCTATCGATGCAGGCGACAATCGAGGTTACATTAAAACTAATTGTCGTAGTAGAGTCTGCAAACTGATTTTTATCTACAGGGGTGAAGGACATCTCAGCCATCTGCTCTTTTGTGACATTGCGTTTCACTTCAGTAAGGTTGCTTTCGTCATAGGGAAAACACAGTTTGAAAATAGAAGTCTTGCC
>JALUTL010000197.1:2018-4329 GCA_027016475.1 Candidatus Heimdallarchaeota archaeon | reverse complement strand
ACCATGTCCGTAGCAGTAGCAGTAAAGCTCAATTTTCCTTTGCAGTCCAATTGTTCTTCTATCTCTGCAATATGCCTGTGTCCAACAGGTTTGTAGCTTCGAAGTGACCCTGCCCTGATCGGATGGTGCGAATCTTCGGAAAATGCCCTCCCACCTTCTGAAGTTCGAAACTTTACGTCAATGACGGTTCTTTCTGCAATTGCAAGCGCTTCCTTGAATATAGGGTATAATGCCAAAATAGTGGCTGTTGCATTGCAACCTGCGCTGGACAACAGATTTGATCCTTTCATCTTCTCCCGGTGAAGCTCTGGAATTCCATAAACAAACTTTTTCAACAAATCGGGATGGGGATGATCTACTCCATACCATTCCCTGTAGGAATCCTGAGACTGCAATCGAAAATCTGCTGAAAGATCTATGATATTGGGCGCGAGTGCCAAATAATGCTCAATGTTTTGCATCGCCTTTCCGTGAGGCAGAGCCAAAAAGAGTACGTCGCACTCTTTCAGATCATGCATAGATGTGAATTTTAAATCAGTTATCCCTCTCAAGTGCGGGTGAACAAACTTCACTGCCTTGCCATTGTAAGTCTCTGATGTTGCCTGTTGAACAGACACATTTGGGTGATTGAGGAGCAATCTCAGCAGTTCCCCACCAACAAAACCTGAAGCCCCAACAATAGATACTCTCAGGATCATCAGGTTCGTGCCTCCTGAATCACAAATTCTGCAATTCGGCGGGGTATGTTCACTCCTGTTGTAGCAATGCTGTTTTTGAACTCCATTGTTGCATTTACCTCAGTAACCATTAGCCCGTTATCCGCGCTTTCCATCAAGTCGATTGCAAGAATTCCTCCACCCACTGCCCTTGCCGCTTTTACTGACAATTCCCCTAGCTCTTCCGTGACCGGACAATTTGAAGCTTGACCCCCTCTAGCAGTATTGGTGATCCAATGCTGACTGGATCTATAGATGGCCGCTATGCATTGATCTCCGACAACAAAACTTCTGATGTCTCTTCCCTGTTTTTCAATATATTCTTGGATATAGAAGATGCTATGAAGAAAATTCCCCAACTTGCTCTTGTGTTCCAAAATTGCTTCAGCGGCATCCCTGTCATTAATTTTTGCCAAAAGCCTCCCCCAAGATCCAATGACTGGTTTCAAAACAACAGGGTAGCCTATTGATTCTATCGCCTGCAATGCTGCCTCAGAGTCAAACGCCACTAAGGTTTTTGGTTGGGGGATTCCATGTTTTTCCAAAAGCAAACTTGTCTTGACCTTGTCTCCACAATTTTCAATGACATGGGAACCATTGATCACTTTAATGCCAGCGTTCTCCAGAATCCTTGAAATGTAGAACCCCTGTGAATAGCTCATTGATCTCTCAAGGACAATCTCAAGCCCACAGATGTGCAATCTTCCTTCGATTGAGGCCACAAATTGCCTTGTATCGATTTTTTCTACTTCAATCTCAGGAAATCTGCCAAATTCTTCCAATAGCAATTTTTCCTCTTTTCGAATAAGTGAATGAAGGATTCCAATTCTCATAAGTTGAATCCATCTCCAAAAACCAAGATTCTACTGTCCCCAATCCTCAGCCTCAAGATCTGATTCAATTACTTCCAACGGTTCAGTTGATGAAACTTCCAATTCACTGCCACAATCAGAGCAATCTAAAAGTTCTCCAATCTCTGGCAAATAGTCAATAGTGTTTTCACCGTCGCACACGGGACAAACGAAATTTAAGTGTCTTAGATGAGTTGTTGTGCTGCTCATGCTAATCATTGACTGATGTGTTGGAAATATAAACATGGTGTTATTATTATAACAATTTGTAGATCACAAGTGATTTTCATTTGTCTGCATCTATTGGATAATTTTCTTACTTCTGCATGGCCGCTTCTTGCAACCATTTTATCGAACAGCCAATTGCCTGAGTCTCAGGCACAGACACTTCCTTACCTTCAAGCAATTCCCTAATTGCTTCCCGTGCATCATGGCGGGTTATCTGATCGTGATTTCGAGGGTTGTCGTTGATCCTTCCATGGTATCTCAATCTCCTTGATTCATCAAAAATATACAATTCTGGTGTGCGCCCCGCCCCGTAACGTTTGGCAACCTCTTGTGTTTCATCTCGTAAGTATGGGAAGTTGAACCCTTTCTCTTTGGCCCGTTCCATCATGTTTTCAAAACTATCTGTGGGATAATTCTGATCTTCATTCGGATTGATTGCAATCAATTGGAATCCTTTTGGCCCAAATTCCGTCTGCAATTCAACAAACTCCCTTTCGCTTGCCACAACATACGGAC
>JALUTL010000197.1:0-2008 GCA_027016475.1 Candidatus Heimdallarchaeota archaeon | reverse complement strand
CATACGGACAATGGTTGCAGCTGAACATGATTGCAATCACTTTCTTGTCTTCAAAATCTTTCAAGGAATAGATTTTGCCATCCACTCCCTTCAGGGAGAAATCGATAATTGGATCGCCTAGTTTCATAGCCAAGAAATTATTTTGATTGCTTATTTTAAGTCTGTCAGTATCGGCAACAAGTCAGTATGCGACTTAATTCAATAGTTCTTGTGGCCATCAGATCTAATCTGCCACATTCTTCATGTACTATCACTTTCCATTAATATAGTATGCCAAAAATTAAATGGTTTCATCTGCTCGAATTGTTGCTTCCAATTTATCTGATCTGGCAACCTCTCTATGCTTCAATAAACAGTACCACTCTTTTCGAAGTTTCAGCGAACCAATATATTGCCTGGTACTTACTCGCCCTTGGCTTCATCGGAGTTTTCTTGGCAATCACCTATCTTCGAGTAGGAAAGGACGATTTTAGGTTTAAACTGTTTGTCCATCTTGTGTTTCTTGCCGTTGGTGTTGGAGTTACAGTATTACAGATCAAAGGTACAGGTCTCCTTGACATTTTCAACAATTTCAACGGAAGAAATGTTTCTGACGTAATTAGGGATGCGACTCTTGTCAATCTGTTCTCTGCTGTGTTTATCCTTGGTGCACTGATGGGAATCTATGATCTGATCGAACCAATGAAGGCGGAAATGGAAAACATCTCAACCACCCTTGAGCAAGGAAAAGAGCTGAAGATCGTTGTGCACCCGCAATTCTACAATGACAAGGTTCTTGGCCCTCCTATAATCAAACTCTTCAATGTAATCCAAACAGTTCAACTTGCAAATCTACAGGCTGTACAAATGGCAGATACAATGAAGATTTCGATCGAAGAGCTTTCTGCAAACACTGAAGAATTGAATGCGGAATCTGAGGAAATTACCGCGGTGACTCAGTCAATAGCCCAAGGAACAATGAATCAGGCAGACTACCTCGACAGAATCGTCACCAAACTAGCAGAAGCAAGACAGTTTCTGAAGAAAATCATCGAAGAGATAGAAACCAACGCCTCTTTGGTGTCAAATATCGCTCTTCAAACTAATATCCTGGCATTGAATGCGGGAATCGAGGCATCTAGAGCTGGAGATTACGGACGAGGGTTTGCAGTCGTTGCAGAAAATGTAAGGCGTCTATCAGAAGAGTCAAGCAGTACAGCAAGTTTGATCAAGGAAGTAGTCGAAAACGTTGCAAACAACTTGAACACACTCTTCAGCGAAATTCAGCAACAGATCGAAAATGTTGCCGCTATAGCGGAAGAAACCGCATCCTCTTCAGAAGAGGTTGTCGCATCAATTGAAGAGATGACATCCCTCATAACACATATCGTGTCTGCTGTGACCCACATTTCAGAACTTTCTGACAAAAACATTCAACTTTTTGACCAAGCCTTAAGGTCAGTAAGTGCAAAGAACTGAAAATCTGCGTATAAGCCTTACTATACGCAAAACACTTTCACCTGGCATTGATACAATGCAAGAAAAAGTGGGCAGGATTTCGAACGACAGGTTTTAATGATGCAGCTTTCTGTACCATTTATGGCACATGATGCTAGGTTCAAGCAAATTTTTGGAACTATTGCATCCATGGCTGGCCTTACGTTTCATTCCTCCATAAAGACTGGAACTTTGCCCCTTGAAATCGACGCGGTTCTGGAAATTTCTGAATCCACTTCATTTATATTTGGAAGCCATTAAGGACATCATTTTTCATTCTCAAACAAGTCGTATAATCTTGGAGTACAAAAGTCATTCAGATCCATTGCGATTGGAGCATCTACGGAAAACGATTGCATACAGGCAACTTTTTCTGATACAAAACGATGTAATGGAGAAAATTAAAACATCCATATTGATTGTTTCTGGAACTTCACCTAGACTGCAATCAATTAAAATTCGAAAGATTTCAGAAGGAATTTATGAGAGTTTTTTGGATAGTTTTCAATATTTATAGTGATCATAGATGAAC
>JALUTL010000196.1:669-4387 GCA_027016475.1 Candidatus Heimdallarchaeota archaeon | reverse complement strand
AACTAAATGCATGTTACTTTGGTACATTAATCTTTTCTCATTCATTGCAGGATTGGATGAGCCAGCAATTTTCCTGATTTGAACTTCATTTGTTTTGCTTTTTCCAATGACTTTATATCGAGGTGAGTGAATGACGATGTTCATTGCTTTGTTCAAATCCCCAACAATCACCAAACATCATTGACTACTGACTATTAGAGGATTAATGTTATTGACATGACATTGTGAAAATATTAATTTGTCAAACAATTTATTTTTTCGCAATAATATTTAACATTTAGGGAAAATACACATCAAACAATTCTGAAGATGTTGCGCAGGGCTTTGCACTTCTCCGAATATACCGCCATATCTTTTTATGTTCCGAATCATGGTCACTCCCATGAACCTCAATTACGTAAGGGTATTGACTGACGACTTTGGAGAGATGGTGTCTTTTTACAGGGACACAATCGGCATTGAGCCTCGATTTGTGGACGAGGCCAACAAATATGCCGAGTTCAACACGGAAGGGGCAGTCCTTTCCATCTTTGACCGGCAAGCAATGGAACGGGCGATTGGTATTGAAGACAGCGGTGGGATGCATGAATGCTTTGATCGTTCCGTGATCATTTTTCGGGTTGAAGATATAGACGCCCTTTCCGAAACCTTGCGAAACAAAGGGGTTGTTTTTGTTACAGAACCGATGGATCGACCTGAATGGACAATTCGGACATTTCATATTCGGGATCCTTCAGGGAATCTGCTGGAGTTCAATCAACCTTTGAATCAATGAAGATGACGCGATCCCTCACCATTGTCTGCATTTTGGCAGTTTGGTTGAAGAATTTGTGATACTGTCTGCAAACAGGATCATCATAGTTGTGGAGAAGCCTTTCAATATCCGCATAGCTTTTCAGCTTGAAGACCCATATGGAAGAGAATTGTCCGCCAATTCCGCCGCTTGCTGCAATGGTCTCCTCAATCCAGTCGGCTTCATTAAGCAAATTGTGCAGAAGCTTGGCATCATTTGCTATTTCTTCCGAGATTTCTGTCGGCCAGTCGAACCAATTAAAGAAATACAGTTCCATTAAGTTGCTTCAGCGTCATTCTTTAGAAACATTTGCCTGTGTTGTTCCATTGATGGCCAGCAAGGACTAAGAAAATGATGATGCAACAAGATAAGCTCCTGATGCTATCAGGACAGCACCGACGATCAATTTGAAGGTTTTATATTTTTGTCTGAATCCCTGCATTTTTTCGGAAGGTGCGATGGATGAGACGATGAGGAATGGGAGACCAGCACCTGCGGCAAAGACCAGGATGTTGATCAGTTGTTCAATCGGATTCATCTGCAGTATTGTCGTCCACAGTGCGAGGAAATATCCTAAAGCGCATGGGGCTGCGATAATGGTGTAGGATATTCCAAGGGCAAAAGCAAATGCATAGGCGTTTTTTGGATCATCTGAGTAGATGAACTCTTCCAGTTTCTGGGGCAATTCGATGGCAACGCCGAATGAAATGTTAGAGACGAGCAATATGCCAAGAATAATCAGCAGTATTGCCTGTATTCTTTGGAAAAGCACAAAATTATTGATGAAGAAAATTCGCAGGGTGGCTGTACTAAAGAACGCTAACAGGAGAAGAACAGTCATCAATCCGGCCATCAGTGTAATGGTTGTTCCAATTGATTCCAATAGGCTGGGTGGTTTCTCTTTGCGAACTTGAGCGGCCATGAATGTTGGGAGGAGGGGGAACAGGCACGGGCTAAAGGATGAGAGTATTCCCAACAGGAAGTTGAATGTCAGTATTCCGTAGTTCATGTCTGATCCACCGGTTTTGTTGAACGTCCTATTTTCATATAGAGGGCAAAAACAACGAAGAGAGAGGTGAAAAGCTGGACAATGGGGTTGCCCAACAGTTCTGCCACGAGGCTGTTTTCCTGTAATGTCTCATCATTTTGTGCCAAATCGTTATCATTTTCCAGCGTGGGCGATCCCCTATAGGCAAGGATCGCGTTTACAATTTCCTTTGCCGTGGTGATCTGTCCCCACTTTTGAATCAGATTCCCTTGTTCATCAAGCAGGAATACGGAAGGAAGTGACGAAACGGGGTGAATATTCTGGAAATCTGAGTTTTGGTCGATGCCAAATTCCCATGTTGCCTGATTTCTATTTTTCAGCGTGAGCATTTTGTCTATTGTATCGTAAGCGGGATCCACGCTCAAGGTAAGTATGGTTACATTGGAAACGCTATTTTGAACTGTTTTCAGATAGGAAAGTTGAACTTCACATCCGGAGCACCATGAGGCGGTGGCATCAACAATCAGGAGTTTTCCTTGGAATCTGCTGAATGACTTGGTGGATCCGTCTTCACCGAGGTACTGTCCACTGAGTGCATAAGCCTGAACTTTTGCCATGGCTGTGGCCAGCAACAGGAACAAGATGAATGCTGTCCATTTCATGATTCATTATTTTGATGAAGGGAAGATAATTCTTGGTTTCAAAATTCCCAAAAAAACGGGTCTTGGAATTAAAAATACTAGACCACACAGCATGTCATGGCGTGGACATTGATCTTGAATGCCTGGGCCACTCTTTTCAGCCCTTCTGACATTGTTGGGAATACATGGACTGTGTCGATGATGTCATTAAGCGTCAATCCGAATTTTACTGCGATGGTGGCTTCATGGATCAGGTCAGCTGCCATGTTGGAGACGATCGAGACACCTACAATTTTTTCAGTTTCGGGATCGATCATCATTTTGATCACCCCTGTCTGCTCTTTGAGGGCCAATGCCTTTGGAATGGTTTTGAGATCCAATATTCTGCATTCGCATGATTCATGGGTTTTCAGGTATTTTTTCTCAGAGAATCCTACAGTGGCGACCTGTGGGGATGTGAAGACGGCGTGGGGGACGTGATCATAGTTGATCCATTGGCTGTTTCCCTCAAAGATGTTGGTTGCGGCGATGTAGCCTTCCTTGGCTGCGATGGTTTCCAAAAAGTCATTGCCTGCCACATCTCCTGCGGCGTAGATGTGGGGTTGGGTTGACTGGAGGAACTTGTTGGTCTTGACAAATCCTCTTGCATCGGTTTCGACACCAATCTTGTCAAGGTCAAGTCCGTCCGTGTTGGGAATGACGCCGGTTGCCATGAGGATTTGATCTGCTGAAATTTCGTATGTTGATCCATTGTGTTCCACTTTCACTGTTTTGTGCGTTGTTTCCTGTCTTAATTCGACAATGTTTGCAGCAAGGAAAAACTCTATGCCTTCAGTTTCCAATGCCTTTTGGAGCTCTTCCGCAATTTCCTGGTCGACTTGTGGGAGGAGTTGTGGTTCTCTTTCAATCACTACTACCTTTGAGCCAAAATGTGCAAATGCCTGTGCCATCTCTATCCCGATTGGACCTGCCCCGATTACTGCCAAGGTTTTAGGAAGCTCATCAAGGTTGAACAGTTGTCTGTTGGTCAGTACATCAACCTTGTCGATTCCTTTGAAGGGTATGATTCTTGGTCTGGAGCCTGTGGCTATGAGAAAGTTTTGAGCTCGGTACACCTGTCCATTCACCTCAATTTCATGGGCGGAGACGAACTTTGCCTTTCCTTCAATGTATTGGAAATTCCTGAAAGATTTGGCGACATCTATGTAATTCTGTTGCTGAAGGGCATTGACCATTTCACGAAGTTCATGCATTGCTGTTTTGAAATCGATCTTGGTCTTGCAGTATCCATTGAGG
>JALUTL010000196.1:0-659 GCA_027016475.1 Candidatus Heimdallarchaeota archaeon | reverse complement strand
ATAGTAGTAGTTGTTCCCCATTTCAATAAGAATTTTGGAGGGGACGCAACCGACATTCACGCAGGTTCCTCCGATGGGAAGTCCTGCGTTGACCATCAAGATCCTTTTCCCTAATTCTGACGCTTTTGTAGCGGCAGAGAATCCTGCTGCCCCTCCTCCGATGATGATCAAGTCATAAGTTGAGGTGCATGTGGTGCATTGGTTGCCCATATCATTGGTTAGTCATTATTGTATATTACCTGCATTTTTTAGAAACATCAAAAGAAAGGTTGCAATTTCTGCGATTTTTTAAAAGCATCATGAAACCGCATGTCTTATGATTGCAATCTGAAGAAACGTTTTTGGAAGATGCAATGCAGCAGTGCGCCGATTTGTAGAAATGGCCAACTTTTTACTGCAATTGGTTCCAATCATGATACAATGAACTGAGATATTTTGCAGGCATCTTGGCCAGTGAAACATTTGTTTTTATTCATAATTTTTGATTTCTTGTGATTTTGTCATCCCAGCCAAAGGGCTTTTTTTCTTGCCATGTTAGAAATTCATATCCTATTCAGAAGGTTACAAATTCTATCTTCAATCTCTTGCTTCTCCTCATTTGCAAGAAAATTCCTATTAGTATAGCAAAATTACTGAATGAAATCCATCTGTGTTCTAAC
>JALUTL010000195.1 GCA_027016475.1 Candidatus Heimdallarchaeota archaeon | reverse complement strand
ATTGAAATGAAGATTAATGCTCCTACAGCCTTTGAGATATCTGCCAAAAGTACTTCCATATTGAAAAAATCCCTTAATAGCGGTGTTGTTAAGGCTCCAATGACAAATCCAATTGACAAGAAGGCAGAACCAAAAGCCTGTATCAAGGCTTCTATCTCTCCCGAGAAATCAACAGATCTGTACAGGCTGACAGAGATATACACAAACGAATATAGCCCCACAACATTATAGCTAAGATCCCAAATCAATTCATCGATGTCATCAATGGAACCTATGACATATTTTAGATTCATGACGAAGAAAGAAGTCCATGCTACGATCAAAGGAATGGTTACTTTCATCCCCAATTTTGCATTGGATGAAAATTGGAAGTGGAGATACAAGAAAACATATTCCAAAGAATATAAGAAAAGCTCAATACCAAGAAGAATTCTTTTCTGAGAAGGAGTAATCTCAAATTGGATTACCAGTGCCAAAATTGAAGCCAAAATTCCCAATGACAATCCCAGAAGGAGCCAATTGGCATTCCTCCTGTAGATCCTTGACTGATGTGCAAAAACTGTTACGAGAACAATTTGCGCCAGAATATACACACCAATAATTCCAATGAGTAAAGAAGACACTGACCAAAATTGATAAACAATCTATTTAAGATGTTCCCTCAAAAAAATAGTTTTCAGTTTTGCGTTTAGTATGCCCTATACGCGAAACTTTCTGAGGCATGGTATCTAACCTCCCTTGTGCTTGACAAAGAACTTCGAAGAATTAAGCATCAGGCTCTTCAAAAAAATTTTCCGAGAAAACTGGATTATTTCCATCCGATAGTTTTCTCTACAGTGGGATTGATGTTTGGCTTGGTGGCTATTGCAGGCATAGTTTTGGAGATGCAAACCTTGGCAGCAATTTCATTCCTTCTCAACAGATTTTTCGATGTCATTGACGGGGGAATCGCAAAAACGAGTGGCAATGAAACGGAAGTCGGGTCTTTTCTTGATATTTTCTATGATTTCATTGTCTATGTAGGTGCCATTCTTGCATTTGGATATGCCTATCCTGATCTAATGTTTTTGTCTCTCATGCTTATGGGTACCTACGTAATCAACCTCTTGCTGTGGACTTACCCACAGATTGTAATTCCTCATCCAATTCACTCTTCCAACCAACACTATCCACGCGGCCTTGTCGAAGGAACAGAGACCGCCTTATTCTATTTTTTGTTCATACTCTACCCTCAACCTTTCCTGTTTCAAGTCTTTATTGGGTTGATGGTTCTTACAATAGTGATCAGATTTTTCCAAGCCATTCATTCCCTAACCAGAAATTCATAGCACATACTTATATTGCAAAAAATAGACATAAGCATGATGAATTTGGAAAACACACTGAAAGAGCTTAAGGGAGTAATCTCGTTAAGTGCTTTCGTCGGAGGGCTTTGTTGTTTCACTCCCGTTGTTCTTGTATTATTTGGTGTCAGTTCCATTTCCTATGCTGCTTCCCTTTCCGATACACTGTATTACGGATACAGATGGTATTTCCGAGGTTTTGCCTTTTTTACCCTGTTGCTGGGACTTGCTTATTACTTCTACAAACGTCACGGAGTCTGCTCCCTTGATGAGGTGAAGAGACAGAGGCAGAAAATTATCAACATCACCTTGGTTGCAATAATTGTGGCGACATTGGCCTATATCATTTGGCTTTATGTAATAGTTGAGATAATTGGAGTAGTCCTAGGAATATGGGATTGGTATTAAATCCTAATGATTAGGCATTATAATTTTCGAAAATCCTTTTTTGGTTGAGTATCTCTAAACGGATTGAAATTGGGCCATATACTCAAAGAAACTCTGCACTCGTTGTTCATTGACTCCGAGATCTCCTCTTCCAAGTCGGGATTGACTTTGAACCCAGAACGTTGTTTGATTATTCTCATTCTGGAATATTGAAACATAGAAATCATCTGGAAATCTGAAAACTAGAGAAAGAAACTTTGCATGGATAAAATTGTCAATATCTGTCAATATTTCGGTTCTTGGTTGATCCAAAATCCATGTAATTATTAGATCATGAATCTCCTGAACTGAAGAATTGAACACGAGTGGTTTCAACCCTTCTCCTCTAATGTTCTTGTCAGCCACTCTTGTACAGTTGGGAGTTTTTGGACATCCATCGGGAAAATTCGTTTGAGGATTATCAGGTGCCATAAAGTAAATGGTTGCTAAAATTAGAAGATAGATTATGAAAAAACCACCTGTCGTCATTAGTATTCTTCTTTTTGTAATTTTCACATCCTTGATCCTTCAAATGGTCTAATGAATATTTAGGGTGGTGTATCCCTTAATGATTTAGTTTAGAGAAGATTTTTGTATTAATGTCACCATTTAATATGGTAATGGCCCTTGTTCCATACTACATTCCAATCGATCTGTACGATGGAGACGAATTTTATGAACTTCCATCACCATTTCTTGTATCAGAACATTCTCTTCAAATCATGCAAGAATTTCATGCCATGATTCGTCTCTTCAACATCAAGGTCGAAAAAAAAGCTAAAGCTTTCTTCGTGAATGGATCAGTGAAGAATTTTGGGTTTGACGCAAACGATTTGATGGTCATGGTTCAACATCGCGGTTCTGTGTCAAATGGAAGGCCAGAAACATTGTGGAATAATTATCTTTCTGCAAGTGGCGAAATCAAGATGATTGGAATTTATTTTGGTCTCCCATTTTTTCCTTCCATGCTCTTTGATATTCCTACGCTTAAGGCATTGACAATTTACTTTAACTCAAATGCAGGAAAATTGACCATCACTGAGATTGAAAACAATTCACTTGAAATTCTTCGTCTGAACTCTAAAAACGGGAATGTATTTTTGGATGGAATTAATCAAGTCTTCAACATCAAATCATTAAGATGGATTGATATCATGGTCAGGGGGGACGATGTAATCATTCCTTCCGATCTCTCCTTGGAAATGATTCAGATATCTGGAAGAAGAGTGCATCTCGCTCAACCTCCTCCTAACTTGAAAAAAATCCGAATATTTAACTCTTCTCTGGTTTTTTCAAAGGATATTGAACCATGGGTATCCGTTGAGGAATTAGATATTCGGTTCAGCAACTTTTACAATCCTCCCAAGGATTTTCTCAGCCTTTTTCCGAATCTCCAAGCTCTTCGCTTGACTTGTCTTCCTCCCCATTCTATTTTTGGATTTCACCGACTCGAAACTCTGTCTGAAGTTCAGCTAGATGGGCTTGAATTGGAAGAAGGAGACATGTTTTTCTTGAAATCAAAGTTTCTGAGAAATGGGAAATGGAAACCTAGTAAAAATGCCTTGAGGAATCGATGAACAAATTACATATATGATGAATGTGTATTATCATTGTGAGTGTTTCAACCGCTAGATACATGGCGAAAATAGTACTGCTCGGGGACGGCGCAGTGGGAAAAACCAGCTTGCGGAGACGATATTTGGGAAAGGGCTTCAACCAGTCACATCTCATGACAATTGGGGCAGACTTTGCCTCAACAAATATTGATGTTGACGGTGAAATCCTTAACACGCAAATCTGGGATCTTGCTGGGCAGCGCAATTTTCAAATGATACGGCAACGATTTCTGTTGGGTTCGCATGGTGCCCTTATTGTGTTTGATGTGACAAATAAGGGATCATTTCTTAGTTTGAAGAACTGGCTTAATGAACTTTGGACTGTCAACAGAAGAACAGACATCCCTCTTCTTTTCATCGGAAACAAGGTGGATTTGATAGATCAGCGGGTTGTTACTCCTCAAGAGGCAGAAAACTTTGTAAAATATGTAGCCTCTCACCCTCGATTGAGAGGAGTTCCTGTTTCCTATATTGAAACATCTGCAAAGGACGGAACAAACGTGCAAGAGGCTTTTGCTATCATGGGAAAAGAGTTGGTACAGAAATTCAAATTGCAGGGCAATCAAAAGTGAAGTGCAAATAACAATAAGAAATACACATAATAATAAAAGTGCCTAAAATTCATCTTGGTTGAAATGGCTCGCGGAATTTATTTCCTGATGCTTTCGATTCTTCTTCTACTTCCTATGGTATATTTTCATGAAACTTCCATTCAGCCTCAACCTACATTTGACGACAAATTAGATGCTGTTGACACATCTGAGGACGTGAATGATTTTCTGCAACTTGGACAGCTTCCTGAAGGTGCGTCTGGTAGACTCTTGGTTTTCACTAAATCATCCTCTTCCTATACGGGTGAATTGTTTCCACCGATCAAAATTGGAGGGAGTTACTTTCATATTATCGATGCAGCTTCGTCTGTAACGGTTCAATCTATATTATATGATGATCCGCGAGCAAAAATCATTTTTGACCGTTATATGTTTTCAACTCCTGATTTACCGA
>JALUTL010000194.1 GCA_027016475.1 Candidatus Heimdallarchaeota archaeon | reverse complement strand
TCTCCAGTACCAAAAAACAGATGCCTGTGATTGATGGAAATTTCCTGATATGCAAATTCCCTTGTCCAAGAGGTGCGGAGATCTTTATGTTGAAACACTTGGTTGGAATCGTCTAATTCATTGTAGAAAAAAACTATTCATCAATAATGTCAATGTTCCCTTCAACCATTTGGTTTGCAGCATCTTCCAACTCTGTGATGAATGAGAAAATGATTTTCTCAGCCTTGGTGTTTGCGCTGTCCCAATAGTAGGCATTCCTTACCAAAACTGCGTCACCTCCCTTTAATTCCTGAACCTTGTATGGGCCAGCACCAACGGGCACAATGCAGCATATAACAAGATTCCCCTTGCTGCAATTTTTGTAGTGGGACTCAACTGTCGCCTTTTCCACGATCGGAAAAGAAAGTAGGCTTAAGTCAAATGCATATGTGGAGAACTCAATGTGACAGAGATAGTGCCACTGATGGATGACCTTGTATCCTTTATACTTTCAGAGCTCGTGGTGGTTGGCAAAGCAACTTTGCTCAATTCGTTCCATTCCAGATGCATCGCATAGTTGCTCAATTCGTTCCATTCCAGATGCATCGCATAGTTGCTCAATTCGTTCCATTCCAGATGCATCGCATAGACTATAGGGATGACAGGCAGGGCATCCCGGATCGATGAAGGTCTTTGACGATGTTTGTTCTCAGAGCGGTGCCATTTTCATGACATCCCGCAGAACAACCACAAAGAAATGCAAAAGATTAAGATATTGCTTGAAAGTATGCAACTCAGGTCTTTGTTCCAAATGTTCAAATATCCTGACAGGGAAGATATGTTGATGGCCGTTTCTGACAGCACAATCGACAGTCTCCTTAATCGGCTGGAATCTAGTCTGGAGTTTCGGGAGAGGTTCCGGAAGGCCATCGGCATTGATGATGAATATGCCAGAAAATCAGATTTGGAGCCGATACAGGACAGGATTGATCTCATACTTCAGGAACTGCGAAACCTGAAGGAAGAAAACAACAGGATTTGGAAAGAAATCCGAGCCATGAGGGAAGAAATGGAGAAGGGCTTTGAAAAGGTCTGGAAGGAGCTGGAGGCTCAACGTGAAGAGATGACCCGTCAACGGGAGGAAATGGAAAAAGGCTTTGAAAAAGTCTGGAACGAAATGGCCAGACAGCGGGAGGAAACCTCTAAGCATTTCGAAAAGATCTGGCAGGAGGTTGCCGAGATCAAGATCGGCGTTGACAAGCCCCATCACCGGCTGGACAAGCATGAGGAATGGCTGCGGAGCCTGGGCGGTGCGGAACTGGAAATGAAGTCGTTCCGGTGGTTCCAGGCAGTTCTGGACGCCAAAGGCGAGAAGATCGACAATGTGAAGTGGCGTGTCACCCTGAAGGATCCGGCAAAACGGCTGGACACGGAGGAGATCGAGCTGGACATCTTCTCGGAAGATCCCCTGTATGTTGTCGAAATCACCAACTACATAGATGACATCAAGAAGCTGACTAAGTTCAAGAAGAAGGTTGAGTTTGTCCGGGAAACGTAAGGCAGGGAGCCGAAGGCGATCATCATCACCCACGGCCTTACGGAGGATGTTGAGGAGGAGGCCCGGGACATCTGCAAGGCAAACGGGTTTGAAATCTTCGATGTCGGCTGGCGGCCGAAGTAAGGACAGTTGAACCAAATTTGTGCAGAATTGTTGTTGGAGGAGAAGATCATCGCCTGGTATTCCACCGAGGAGCGGCAGACCATGCTGGCCAACGTAATCCTGAACACCCCCTCCCTCAAGGACGCCCTCAACTACGGCGAACCCGCCAACGGCGGTGCCAATGAGCTCAACTATTGGGCCATGGCCCATGCATGCGTCCTCGTCTTCGTCGACTGGATCAACAAGACCCTATCCAGAACACCGGGCTGAACTCCCTGTGGGAGACCGTGATAAACCTCATCAACCGGCCGGGCTGAATCCTGGTGAACCTAATCAACGAGGGGTCACTGCCGGCACCGGTGTGATTACTGCCGTCAATGCAGAGGCCAGCACCGTCTGGAACGGGTGAAAATGGCAGGGCAGTTCATCATGGACAACGTTTTAAGGCCCATCGTGGAACAGGTGGTTGCAGGACTGATGAATGTGGTGACTGCCTTGCTCCAGACCGTGTCCGCAGTGATGCCAGACTTTCAGGTGGTTCAGGCAACGAACGGGCTTGAAATGCAGTACGGGGGGCAGAGCATCCATTTCGCCATGCAGGTCTCACCGTTACTGAACATTGAGCTACTGGTCAATGGGCAGCTGTTCTACCGGATCACTGGCTTCTTCCTGTTGCCCATGGCGGCGTTCGCCTTCGAGGAGACGCTGTCTGTGCAGACCGAGGAACTGCCGGCCCTGTTCATGCATACGTACGGGCTGATTGATCTGGTTACGGCCCTTGCATACGGCATACAGGGAAACACGGGCAAGGGGTTTGACAACAGCGAATGGGGGCCCTACACGGCAGGCTATCTTCAATATTTCCTTTTGATGACCCTGCCCTTCCTAGGTATGTTTGTGACGCTCCCCAATGACACAAAGGCGGAGTTTGCTACCAGCATGTTCATACTGCATGGGTCTGCTGTGGTGGCATTCAGCTTCATGACATGCTCAAGGAACTGCCCAAGGCAAATGCAATAAAAGCCAGAGATTCCGTGTTCTACAGGAAATTGATTACTAACTTGAAGGTTTTGGGATTAGAGGGATTAGTGACTTATTTGATGACGGGCAATACTAAGGAAGTTTTTGATTATGGTATTCCTGTCGCTTTGGGATATACGGTGGGACTTGTAACAATCCTTGCACTGATGATTGCAAAAACAGCCGCAGAGGGCACTGCATCAATGGGGGTAAAGGTGCTGATAGATGCCGTTGACAAGGTGCGCCCTTGGTTTGGGTTCCTTGAGACCATGCGCGCCATGCATGTCCTCATGCAGATAGTTTGGGGATTGTTGTCTCTTCTTTATTTGGTGAGCTCATCATGATGTTCCAACTAAAGTTTTATGTTTACAATTTCCCTATATGGGTATGCCTGGGATTGATGACGGCCAGTCTACACCAATTAATTTGGTTCCAGTGCAATTCATTGGTCTCTTCCTCTGAGTTTGTAGTACTGCTTGTAATTTCAGTTGCTTTGGGCGTGGTCTTCCTCATAGGAATGTATCTTTTCAACAGGAATTATGATTTTCCACCCCTTTATTTTTTGAAACATATGAAACCATGCTGACTGCCATCAATGCATACGTCCATGGGCTTGGTGACGATGGGGTGACAGCTTGCTGGTTGAGATAATTGCGACTGTAGCTGGCATTTTTGCTTATCACTCAATCAACCTTTTCCTCTCAGTTGTTCCAAGCGCCTCAAAACATTGGAAGTTTGTCATGCTGATCCTCATGGCCCTCTTCCATTTGGTTCTTTACATTGTCCACGGAGGAAGTGAATAGCATGCGTGTCAAAAAGGTGTTGTTTGAGGTCGAGTACCTTTTATTATCTCGACATTCATAATGTTTATTTTATATTGCATTGGGGCCTATTCGTGGACGGATGCCATTGTCAACCTTGAGCAGGGCCTACAGCTACGGTTCCTGCCCTTTGTCATGTTCTTGCTTATGTCGCTGGAAATTCTGTTCGCATTGGCAGCTTATATCTTAACTGTTCAGAATTTCAAACATGAAATGGAAAATAATGAACCCCAATCGCAGAACCTCATATGAAAGGCGTATATACTTGGTTGGGGAACTTATGCTACCGCCTTCGTCATTGCCCGTTTAGTTTGGCTGATTGAACAGTATTATGGAGTTCTGTTGCTTGTCATTCTTTCACTGTCCCTCTATCTTCTCTCCCTTGCCAATCGGCTTTGGAAGATGATACAAGAATTGGAGGCTGGTATCGTGGCCTATTGGGCAAAATGGTTTGCCATATTCAATCACTTCCTGATGGTGCTGGTTGCAGTTCACGTTTTCACCTTCTTGCCCCTACAAAGACAACTTCTGCTCATCACCATTGTGCTGTTGCCCTTGCTCCAAATGTGGGGATATTCTCGATTTTGGTGGAAGATTTCTGGTCAGGAAGGCCTCAGAGTCATTCTTGGTATGCTCGAAATCCTGTTTCTGGTTGCATCTCCTTTATCTGGCAATAGTATTCAATCCAATCCGGCCTACCGCATGCGCAATATTTGGACATGGTTGGAAAGGTGGGGCGAACCTTTGGTAGCCTTGGGGATCGCCACGCTGGTCTTTCTTGTTGTTTCCCTGTACACTGACCGTTCCTATGTGCTGGTACAGGTCAGAAAGGCCTTCACCCCTCCCGCCGACAGTTCATAGCTTGCACCCATTTTTTCAAATTGTTTTCTCGTTATTAAGTCCCTTGGGCAAACATTGCAGTTCCTCCATTAGCCTCTACGAAACTAATGAA
>JALUTL010000193.1 GCA_027016475.1 Candidatus Heimdallarchaeota archaeon | reverse complement strand
GCAAATTCAAAAGCAAGACATCGAAACGTTGGTGAGAAAAGTAGACAATTTGGTACTAGATGTTGATTCATTAAATTCATCATTTAGCCAACGCATGGAAAATTTGGAGCAAATGTTGAAGTTTTTGGGGGATCAAGTGCATTTCCACGGGAAAGTGATCGAAAGGGTCTTTGGAATAGCCCTCAGCGAATTGACTGAAGCGCCGGACGAGGTAGTTGAAAACCTTTATGCCAATTATCTAGATGGCAAGCATTTGCAAGACGAGTAGCTCCAAAGATTGATTCAATTATGGAGGGAGCAAATAAATGTTTTATAATATAATTTCAATTGGCCATTAGTGCAATACTTTACCAATTTTGTGGTCAACCAATATCCGCCTTCCAATGAATTTCTAATAAGAGACAGGTTAACAAACCAATTTGTTTTGACTACAGCATATGTTAACACAACTAAAGCTGTAGTAAGCACCCATTATACTTCCTTTACAGTAAAATTTCAGAGACCCACATTGAACGAAACATTCTTTAATTCTACCATAACCATTTTCAATCAAATTATTGCACCATTCCCATATGATGCAGTTGAGTTCTTTGATTAATCCTTTTCCCTGAATTCTCCTCTGCTCATGAATTCACTGCTTTATCTACGTTACTCATTGTCTTGAGGGTTGCGACCCCTTTTAGAAGTTCGGGCTTGTCTCCTGCCAAACAAGAATATTCTTCGCCCTTGTACCTAAACCAAGGCACTTAGCAGCTTTTTCATTTCTTCATCCTCTGAAATGGTAACTGCCTGCTTGTTCAAAACCATGTTTCAGGTACTTTCCATCCAAAACTGATGCTTTTTGCATTTTTTTCACGTCACTTTTTTGAAAATCGTTGAACGACTTTTTCAATTGGACGAGCGCACACTAATTAGATCAAAATGTCGGCCATTGCTCCTGCGATGCGCGGAAAAAGATTTTGGCCATTTCACTAACTGTTTAATATGTTTGCCTTCATTTAATAAATCAATTATCGATTAATATAGATAAAATATGAAAAATATGTCCAAAACTATTCCTTACATGAACTTCTAGCAAAAATAACCGATATATGTATGCATAAAAGTTATATACTACTAGATCATAATCCTATTTGTTTGGTGATAGTGCTTCGGCACCCACACCATAACCAACCAATAAAGGTGAACGAATTATGAGCGAAGAAGTGACTGGACGACCACTCGTCATAGACAATGGTACCGGTCTATCAAAGAACGGCTTTGCCGGTGAAGATCAACCCCGATCAGTATTCCCCACACTTGTCGGTGTCCCCAAATATACATCAATCATGACCGACGTGGATCACTATGTTCGTGAATACTATATCGGTGATGAGGCTCTCAACCTCAGAGGTGTCCTTAAATTGACATATCCGATCGAACATGGTGCAATCGATGATTGGGAAGCAATGGAGAGAATTTGGAATTTTACGTTCTTCAATGACTTGCGTGTAAACCCTGCTGAACACCCTGTTCTTTTGACAGAACCACCCCTGAACGCATTGTCAAACCGAGAGAAAATGGCTGAACTGATGTTCGAAACATTCAATGTTCCTGCCCTTTACATCTCGATGCAGGCAGTCTTGTCCCTATATGCCTCTGGACGAACAACTGGTATAGTTGTCGACAGTGGTGACGGTGTGACACACGTTGTACCTGTCTACGAAGGTTTCGCAATTACCCACGCAATCAACAGGATCGACATCGGTGGAAGAGACATTACAGACTACCTCCGAAGATTGCTCAGGCAGAGAGGCTACTCATTGACATCATCTGCAGAAAGAGAAATCGTCAGAGACATCAAGGAACGACTCTGCTATGTCGCATTGGATCCACAGAAAGAATTGGCATTGGCGGATAAGGTATCCGGAATGGAGAAGAGCTATGTATTGCCTGACGGTGATACCATTACCATTGGGCAGGAAAGGTTTTTGGCTCCTGAACTCTTCTTCAACCCCAGTCAAATGGGAAGTGAAGAACTGTCCATGCCTGAACTAATCTATAACTCAATCAACGAATGTGATGTCGACATCCGACCCCACCTCTACAGCAACATTGTCCTGTCCGGTGGTTCCACAATGTTCCCAGGCCTGAAGGAGAGATTGCACAAGGAGCTTACCTCCATGGTGCCTGAAGCTGTCGAAATCAAGATTGTTGCTCCACCTGAAAGGCGCTATTCAGTCTGGATTGGTGGCTCCATTTTGGCAAGCCTGAAGACCTTCAACAAGATGTGGGTCACACGCAAAGAATACAACGATTCTGGTCCTAAAGCGGTTTACAGATGCATTTAAGTTAAATTGAATTGAACGCAACTATTCAAAAGCTTCAAATTGCATAACACAATTTTTCCTTAAGATGTTCCAATTGAATCTTGAAAGTCTCCAACCTTCTCAATTCTGGATAAGCGAAACAAAATTAAAGACATTAACTCAACAGAAACGATTTGATCCGATTCCTGTAACAAATCTTGATGGCATCATTACTATGACTGATGGTCATACCCGGGCTTTAATCTATCATTTACAGGGGCATCAAAAAATCGATTGTGTCCTAGAGGATGAAGAGTTAAATTGGGATGAATATAGATTCTACGTCAATGAATGCCGGACGAGAAACATATATTGGATAGGTGATTTGGTGAACAGAGTGATTCCTCATTCCACATATCAAAAAGTATGGATTGACTATTGTCATGGCGTGCGATCTTCAAAATTTTCGAAATTTAATGGTTAGCCAATATATGGTCTCTTAAGAACCAATACGGGATATTGCCTGAATAAAGAACCTTGTCGTGGAACTCTTTTTCAGATATGGGTGTTCTCTCTTTCAATTGTTCCAACAGATGCCTACCTAATAAATAACTCAGAAAATACCCTGGTGACAGGCTATACATGAGAACCTCGGATTTTGCAGTGGTTGGGTTATACCCCGTGTGTTCCATCAAGAAATCAATTGCTTCGTCAAACTGCATTTTTTCAGTATGCAGTCCTATGTCCACCAACACTCGTACTGCCCTCCATTGCAATGCATTGTTCAGCAGGAACAGTTTATCCAAACCGGATCCATGGGGTCATTTTTGAACCCGTTATCAAACATCATCCCCTCACAGTAAAGCCTCCAGCCCTCCGTAACCTCTGCTAGCTTGGAACTGTACATCAGCCCTGAAAAGGGAACGACGTTTGCCAATACTGTCGACCTTGAAGGTGTTGGATTCAGGTTTTTGCAACCACCATGAACATGATGGCCCGGATACGATTCATGGCTGATCAGAAGGGATTGAAATGCATAATTGTGTTCCTCACGCATTGTTGGATCGCCATGTGGCGTCAAATAAAAATACCCTACCTTCTCCTCTTCAAAAAAACCTGAAATTCCTGCTGCTGCAATGGACAGGAATCGCCGCATAGGTTTAGGCGTGAACACTACCTCAAGCCGTTCCTCCGGTAAAGTTATCAGGTCGTTTTTCAAAACAAATTCTTTTGCTTCCAAGGCTAGCATTTTATAATCTTCCAAAGCCTGCTCGAAACTTTCAGGATGATTGCTCCTAATTCTTTTCCGGTTTTCTGCCACTGACCCGTCCAATTTGGCAGCCAATCGTTCAAGGTTTTCGGTTGTCTGGTTTAGGTAATCTTTAGCCAAATTTTCAATCTGCTCAAGTGTGAGATTGAAACGCCTTAACTCCAGCAATGCTCTGTAAGCCTTCGAATCAATCGGAAGTCCTTCTAACCCTTCAGTTGAAATCAGCCATTCATTATACGTTTCTAGTGAACCTAAGCTTTCATCAACTGAACGGGCAATTTCATCTGTTGAAGTTGGAAAGTATGATGGAAGTTGCAGCAAGTATTCTTTCAATGCCTCCAAGGAATCCGTTTCTGCTTTCTGCCATAACGTATAAGGCTCTGTTACCCTTTGGACTGTGTCTTTCATCAACTCGTGGATACGAGACAATCGCTCTTTCAGAGCAGTTGCCCGTTTACTGGCATCAACACCGCTAGGCCTCGTTAAATGAAAGCACCCTCCAGTTATCACAGATGAAAGCCGAGGTGCTTTGTTCCAAAGCATCAATCTTTCAAGCTCAAAGATGGAAAATTCAAGGTTCCACTGTACCAAGTCCGCTTCAGATCCTCGAAATCTGGATGCTTCCGCACTCCATTTCTTCAACCGGGTTAGCATTTCCATGATACCCGCTTCTGAAAGATCAGGCCATCTGGATGCTTATTCAAATTTTCCATTCGAGCTGGCAAATATGGGGTTCAGCTCAAAAACTTTTTGCTCTATGGACAGAATCCAATCATTGAGGTTCTTCACAAATTCGATAAAATCTAAATCAATGAAACCTTTTTGGTCTCACAAACTTTATGCTCCTGAGATGTTTGTTTCCCTAAATCCAAGGTTTGCGTGGCGTGTGA
>JALUTL010000192.1:5331-12805 GCA_027016475.1 Candidatus Heimdallarchaeota archaeon | reverse complement strand
AATAGTGTATTTGTAATTTTTGATGAAATTGAGCTCCCAACATCCAGGATTTCATTGATATAGATAGTTACCGCTTGAAGCAGGAGCGTTTGGAAAATGCTTTTGATTGCCGCTTCATCACCTGCAACAACAGCAAAGTAGATATTGATAAAGACATCCGCAAATGGATCAATTAGTTCAAGTGTTGAATTGTCAACATAATTTTTAATGAAACCAGAAATGAGTGTTTTGGTTTGATTGACAACCATCTTTATGAGTCGTTCTTTGGCAGCAGGGATCAATTTCCCTTCAACGATTTCCTCTGCCTTTGCAAAGAGCTTTTGGGCAGCACCACCCTTATCCAGCAAGGCAAGCAATCCAAAAACGGATTGAACTACGCTGCGGAACTGTTGCTTGACTAAATCCAAAACCGACGTTGTCTGCTGGAGAACAAGACCTGTTGAGACCTGAACTGCTGAAAAATCATACGCCAATGCTTGATCCACCAAATCGAATAGATCAATAAAATCAGGGTCAGGTAGCTCTGCAAGGACAATTGCACCAAATCGTGCAAGTAAGTCAATAAGGAGATTTTGGGCAGTAGGAGGTATGTTATATTGTTGTACAAGAGGCAATATCCGAGCCTTCAATTCTTCACTGGTGTTGACTGCATCAATAGCGGCCTGTTCGAATGTTTCCAGAAGGTTCTGTACAGTAGATTGAATTTGATTCAATGCACTGCTGTTTGTATTTCCCAAAAATGACAAAGCTACTGGAAGGAAGTCTTCAAGTGCATCTTTTATTGTGTCCTCCTTTGAAAGCAGGAGATCCATAAGATCTCCTTCGACTTCTGTAAATTCATTGTAAAATACCATGGCCAGATGAAGGAAGCGTCCCATTGCCTCTATTGCATCCAAAGTATTCTGTGAAATGGTAATTTGAGGTTGACCCACAGATATGCGGTATTTGTTGACAATGTATTCAACAATCGGAGGAAGAACAGAGAAAAGGGCAGAATAGTCCTTTTCAGTTATGGCAATAATTACAGGCAGCAAAAACTCTGCAAGTTTTTCAGCTTCCTGAAAGATTGTCGTGTTGGATACCTTGTTACCGAGCACTTCTGCCATGAATTCGTATGACGTATAGTTCATCAACTTTTCAAGGACAAAAGAGAGTATAACGGAGGAAATTTCTACGGATTCTCCTGTATCATCGGATTGCTGTTGGGCCGCTTGTATCCGTGGGGCCAATTCTGCACCGTTGATGAATACTGTTTCCAGGATATCCAAAATTTTGGTCAGGGTAGAGGAATTGACAGAATTGCTTGCCAAACCAAAAATTGTTTGAACTGTAGAGATACCAAAATCCACGACATCTTGTGCCTTTCCTCTCAAAAGGTAGAAGGAATCGACCATTAAAGGGACAAAGCCCTTAAGCTTGTCCGGGATTGGGGCATTGTTCATAACCTCTGTCAGGATGCCTTTGAGATTCTCCTTGGAATCGGAATCATCAGTATTTGAAATTATTGACAAAAGAGTTTGAATGACAGAAACGACATCTTCGGCCGCTTCGGGAGACAACCCCAACTTAGATCCACCAAACTGAATCAACAGTGTCAGCAAGGTATCTATTATTGAAGAGGTGGGGCCATCCAATCCAGATGTAAATGGAATTGTGGCAATGGTCAAATCTTCAGCAGTGAAGCTTTGGGGGGACAAAGAAGACGAGGCAGGAAAGACCCTTTGTTGGAACAATGTTTCCAACTGGTTTGAAAACATTATCCCTGTTATGGGCACTTCAGATGTTTTGTCATCCAAAGGACGAAGCGTGTTTTGAGGCGTGACCTGCTGGACATCTTTCCATGATTCCAGTGTTGCTTCAAAATGCTTTTGGGTTGCTGCCATATCTGCTTCACCGAGAGGTATTTGAGGCGAAATCTGGGCATTCAGCAAAGAATTCATGTTTCTTCCAAAATATTCCACACCCAAGTTTCGAAAGTCTTCTCCAACTTGTTGGTATTTTGGCTCAACATCACTTGAGAAAATGTCCCCGATTTCCCACAAGGTATAGAAATATGCCAGTTGCGCATCAATTTGGTCAGATCCTTCAACGTGAACATTATGAGGCAATCCATAGGATTTCAGGATATGCGTGGTTCCAGAGCCAAAAATGTGATGACCATAGCTTTGTGATGAAGAAAGTAGTGCTGCAATCTTGTTCCATCCGTATGTTGTTTCAAATGGAATACCAGCAAGCGAGGTGTCCAAAAAATAGGCCTTGATCCAATAATCGTTTGTAGAGACAATTTCAGTGAACTCATTCCAATCCGTAACTGGAATCATTTCAATGTTTCTATAGACCATGGACGCAGATTGGTAAACCTGCAAAGCTGTTTCCAGCAATGCAGGATTGGAAGGACTATAAACAACTGCAATTTTTCTGGGAAGGTCATATCCACGATAAACATCAGCATATGGATTCGCTGAAGAGGTGTTTTCTTCCATTGGGGTTTGGGTACCTGCAAGTGCTGCACCAGTAAACGGATTGAGCAGCACGATAAACGATATTACAATAACAAATTTTCCAGTCATGTTCCTCACGAGTTTCATGATTTCCTCCACCTCCTAATTCCTGCCACTGCAATTGGGATTGCCATTAGCAGGGCAAATGGGTTAAATGTCAAAACAGAACCCATTTCTGCCATATTGTATGGGGGCCAAGTGGCCGCCGGCAGTCGCATCTCCAAAGGAGACCTAACATTAATGTCTTCTCCATTGACCAATGGAGCCTGCCGTGTACTGAACTGCCTTCCAGCAGGATCAGATATTTCCAAATCTCCGCTTGAAAGATAGGCAAAGAAAACAGGATTGCCAGTTGTATCAGGAATCCATAGCTCAAACTGCCTGATGGGAGATGAGAAAGAGTGTGTTTCAAGCAGGTTTCCACTGGTGTTGTAGACACCAATTTGAGTACCCATCATCACAACTGCCTCAAGATTTCCGTCCCCATTGACGTCTGTCAACTTATGATCAAGGTACCCTTGGTATTGCAACGAAATTGAGGTAAGTAAGTTGAACGAAGATCCAGTATCGTTGTACCATTTTGCTCCTTCATTCGTTCCAACAATAACCTGGCTTTCTTTTACATCAAGAGAATGGGAAGCAACACCCAATGTGAGTGAATATGACGAGACAGTCCCATCATCCTTCCAATTGAAACGAGATAGTTCACCACCTGTTGAAATCAAGTGCAGTGAAGCCAATCCGAATTCATTTGACGTATACACCAAGTCAATCCATTTTCCACTTGAAGGATCGGTGAATAGTCCACCATTCAACAATGTGGAAGGCAAGGGTATAAAACGTACATGATCATTTCTTTCAAAAGCAATGATGTGGGTAGGAGATCCGGGATTATTGTAGTCAAAGGCACCCACAAGCACAACGTCATAGTTCAGCGCATAGTTTGCACTCCATACAATCAACTTATTGACTGGATCATACGCCACAAAATGACCCGCAGTGGTATGCATGAGCACATAATCATATGTCCCTACGGAATATGGAACCAAATGAGTGACGTTGCCGGTCAATGAAAGAGTCTCATTCAACACGATGTTTGGTGTGATTCGGTCGAAAATCAGTAATTGACCATTTGACAACGAGACCGCAACGCCAATCCTGTTGGTGCCGTACCGCAAGGAATGGGCAGCCATTTGAGCAAAGGGGTGTGTTTGCATGCGCCAGTACTCACCAATGGCAAAATTTCGAAGAAGAAGGGTTCCATTGCTCATGCCGACCAAAAGATCCATGGCACTATTGCCCGTTGCATCAACCTGTTGATACATTATGGAAATATTCTGATCTGATGGAACACCATAAAGAGTCAAAGTTTTGGAATTTACAACCGAAGGTAAAATTTTGAACACATGGCTTTGGAAAACAACTTTTCCAGTAAATGATGAGACATATGTTGTTCCGTTGAAATCAGTTACAAAAACTTGATTATTAGATATTTGGACAGATGTAGGATCTTTGCCATAGGCCCAGAACGCATCCATCCCATTTGAATACAAAGCATAAGCACCTTCTCCGTTTATCATAGCCACAAAAGTATCATTGATCTTTGCAAAGTTATTTAGCGCACCATTGAAGTCTCTTCTCCATAAGACGGTTTGGGTCAATGCATTGATAGCCACAACAGATGAAGAGCCTGAAACAGTAACCATCGCGTTTGAAACAGGAGATGGCGAAGCCAATGGAAGGATTATATCTGTTGTGTTGTCACCATTGACATCAAGAAGCTCCATCCGGAAAAGATCAAATTTTCCTGCATTTCCGATTGACAGAGTAATGTTTGCAATCAACAGAGGAGAAGTGGTTAAATCTGTATTTTCACCACTATAGATCGTCAGAAGTGAGATGCCTGTATAATTGTAATCCAATACAGCAGGGTCAAGAAAACCGTCGTTGTTGAAATCCGCAAATGAAACCGTAGTGGCTTTTGATGGAGATACGGGCAATGTGAATACAGTTGTATTCATTCCATCATAAAGCAGTATTTTCCGATATGAAACGAAATCGCTGTCACTCCATGCATAGTATTGAGTCCCGTTGTATTGGAATGTTGAAAGGTCATAGTATTGAGAACCTGAATTCTGGTGTAGGGACAGAATTGTAGAACCATTAATTGGATCCATGACCTTAAGCGTAGTTTTCGTCAATATAAGCAACTCTAGTAGTCCGTCATTGTTGAAATCCTGCAACAATGCGTTGTGATTCCGAAATGTGGGGGTGTTTGCCAAGTGATAGATAGTATTCCAATTCTCGTCAAATCCTTTGAGTTCTTTTTCACTTACCAATATGGTTCGTGTGCCACGACTGTCCATGACATGAAACGCTTGAGTCACATTCCCAAGTATTACGATATCCCTGATTTTGGTGTTGGAGGAGATGTTCCATGATACACCACCGTTCGGAGATGTTCCAAACTGCGTATTGAAGACGTTCAAGTCTTCAACACCATCACCATTGACATCGGCAATCAATGTTTTCAGTGAGTTGATTGAAAATGATGAGCTTACTGCACTTGTTTGGTCTAGCGTAGTTTTCACTATGTTTGATGCAGGAATTTGTGATAGGTCAGTTACTTCATAAGCAAGGATTGTACCGCCCTTCACTGCCAATAGAAGTTCAGCCCATTCATTCCCATTAGCATCAAAAATTTCTACATCCATTACCGTGCTCCGGAATTTCTTGGATTGCCATTTAACAGTATGGACAAGTTGTCCAGCAACTTCTGAATCAAGTTCCAAAAGAGTTGCTTGAGAGCCATGTGCCATGAGAATTTCTTGCCGCATGTCTCGATCGCTATCACCAACCGCCAAATCCAAACCTGGGCCAAGGTGGGGATAGTTGAAAAATGAGGATGTGTTGAAGCCACCAAGCCAAAGCTGAGAGACAAAGTCGTAGTTAATCCCATAAAGGAAGCTATAGGTTTGGGCTCCTGCATAATTACTTTCGACCCCATCAGGAAGGAGAAATCGCTCGACGAAAATATACCGGAACCCATTCATGCCATCAAATGTAATGGTTGGGCGATAGACCTTCCTGAGAAGGGTAAGAATCCCATTTTTCGTTGTGAAAGCATTTTTGTCCATTTGAATGAGATTAGGATTGTGCTGCTTTAGTTCAAAGCTGTCTGACCAAGTCCTTCCATTATCACTGCTGTATGCAATTGCATTTGCAGTCAAAGAGTTAGAAACAACCTCATAAGTTACTACAAGCCGATTCCCACCGTTTCCAGCAGTTGCGAGGCTAGGATATTGTTCAACGTTTACTCCAGAGTGGAGCTTATAGACTCCCTCTTTTCCTAAGGTGGAGTTATAAGAGAGATAGTAAAGTTGGGATCGACGTAATGTGGCGTTCATTGCATATCCTGAAAAGGCGACACCTACACTATTTGCAGTGGATCCAGGATTGGTTATCATGTCAATTGAATGAACATAAAATTCGTTCATTGCCAATGTCCAGGGCGAATAGGTTGTGGTAAGTTGCAATGCAGAATTGGATTGAACAGCCATTTCATACGCCCAAAGGTCGCCAGATGAAACAAAAAACATTAGGATTTTATCATTGAATGTCTGGTGGGGGGCAATTGACACAGATGAAAAAGCATAGTTCCCCAGTGGAAAGGGAGACCAAGTTGTCCCAATTTTTGTACCATTGGAATGGAAACGCTGAAGATTGATGGTTTCAACCAATTGATTCTGGTACACTCCAGAGGAATAAACGCGGTAAACTGAGATCCATGCAATGACAAAAGTATTTGCAAAGCCATCAGGACAGCTTTGGCTACAAACTTCTGCAATAGAGGGTAGTGTTTCATAGACAAGCCGATAGCTTGTTGATCCAGCAACGATCGTGTCAGTTTTGAAAGTTGGATCAAATGTTTCAGTTGAAACTCGGTTGTGAGTTCCCATTGCACCCATGTTGGCGGGATCAGAGACTGCATCAAACCAAAGGACACCAGGTTCTTCTGAACCAGTAAAAGGAGAATTCAATGATCGATAGCCATCGGTTTCATTGCCATAAACCACAACATACTGTCCAGAGGAAATCCGGAAAATATCGTTCCTTCGAGTTGCAAATCCATCAGGAGCATGATAATCCCCAAATACTCCGACAAGATTGGTTGAGGAATAGGAAGGATCAGAAGAAATGGTCTCCACCCTTTCAATCAGGAATGAAGATGATTTTTCGAATTCCCAAATGTCAATTCCGAACTCGTGCCCAATCAACAACTCCAATTTACCGTCGTAGTCCATGTCCTCCGAAATTTTCAGTGAATAGATTATGTTACCCTTTGTAAGTAGTTCAGGGAAGGAGAAAACCTGCACAACATTGCTGACATTTGAAGTCAGTGCCACCAAAAAGGCATCTTTTCGGAATTTATTCACTGTAGAATTGATTCCAGAAACCCACAGTTCAGTAGTGCCATCTTGGTTGAGATCTCCGAACAGGAGAGATGTAATGTCAATATTGGCAGACAAACTTGGGTCACCAATAGCAAATCCGTATCCTTTAACTCCATTCATTCCCTGATAGGATTCAACCCATCCTATAGCAGGATCATAGCGAAGAAGGAAGAGAGTATTGTTTGAAGCCAAGGCAATCATTGTTCCTCTTCCGTCAAATTCAGGCCCAACTGCAACCGAAGAGAACTCCTTAAGGTATGTATTGAATTCATTCCCGTTTCCATCCTTTACCTTTCCGATATCTCGTTCGTACATCAGGCGGTATTCATCATTAAATCCAGTTGCTTCAAATATGTAGATTGAAAGATTTGCAACAACCAAAAATTCCTTAAGGCCATTTGAATTTCCATCAAAATCAGTGATAAGATGAGAAGCATGATCAAATATTACCCTTTCAAAGGTTCCGTCCACGCCATCCAAATCTTGGAATTTGTAAGGGGATTTGGAAGTGGATTCAGT
>JALUTL010000192.1:0-5321 GCA_027016475.1 Candidatus Heimdallarchaeota archaeon | reverse complement strand
ATTCAGTATGATTGAGATTATGTGACTTAAACGCCCGTTTGTAGGTATTGTTGTTAAGATGCTCAAAGACATACAGATTGTTGTCAAAATCGGCGACAACAACTTCATTTGAATTGTCACCATCAAGTTCACCTATTGCCAACGTAGTTGTCCATTCATCGAATTGCCTCCCGTTGGACCAAGAGGAAGTAATTGTATATCCCATGTTAACCTTTAAGGGAAGAGTGTTCAATTTGTTGACTTCAAGCTTCATGACTTCAGGATTGGTTCCTATGACAAATGAGTTCTGCAATCCAGTTTCGCCATCCAGCAGGAACAGTTTGTTGTCTTTGGGTTTGTAAATCCAGAGGCCACTGGCCGATCGATCCTTTGAATCAGATACAGACACAGTGGCGTATGTCATTTCATTGTTTTTGAAGCCACCTTCGGCGGTAGGATTTTTGACAATCTCCGGGGTTCGTTTCCATTCCGGATTTGATAAGGTGCCTATATTTGAAATAAATTCAACACCGTATCTTCTTTTTCCTGTTGCGTCGATTCCGTAGCTGTAGATGATATCAAAATCACCATCCCGATCGTAATCCCACGCTTGGGGGGAATAGATCGGATCTGAAGGGGCAACTTGATTGAACTCCTCAAAGTAGAGAGGATCCACTTGAAATTCTGGGGCGGTAGATGTACCTACATTTCGAAACAGTATCAGTTTCCCATTTGAAAGGATCAAATCCATATCCCCATCTTCATCTACATCTGTAGCCGTTCCTGATGGATATGTGATGGATTCGTCCAGAAAGCTGTACATTACTTTATCCTTGTCCTCAAGTGTTCCGGCGGGATTGCCGTTGAACGAAAGTGTAGATTTCACATAAGTACCAGGAAAGCCGAAACTGGAAGTGCCTGAAATTTCCCATAAAATAGGCAACAGCTCAGAATCATACGCCCTGTTTGTCACATTCAGGGTTGAAGGGGAACTGTACCATGGAACTGTGATTAGTTCATTGAACCCACCCTTGATAAAATCGCCGAAAATCAATGTCAAAATCTTGTTTGATCCACCATATTCGGTATTGACATTAGCAAAATGTATGTCAGTGGAAAGGGAACCAAACACGTTCGTCTGTTGTTGTGTCTGACCGTCATAAACAAACACTCGCTTGGTGTTTGCAGTGTTGTTGGTTGTGACGATGACTTCATTGCCAGAAAAATAGTCAAGGTCATAATTGGACACATGGTGAACCTTTTCAGTTCCAGAAAATGCCGAAACGGAGAATTCCGGAGTGGAACCAGCAATATACCGCCATGAAGGAATAAATGTCTTTTTGGACGTCTTGTAAATGCTCCAAATCGTTGTGTCCAAATTGAACTGGTCATCGGTAAAACTGTCCCAAGATTGAGAATACTCTGGAAGACTGACTGCATACGTGTTTTTGTCGAACTGCTTGAAATCGGAGATATTGGCAGGGTTACGATATGAGATTGTTGATTCTGACCCATGGGCAAATACTATAAGCCTTCCATCTGTTCCTCCGAAGATAATCTTGTTGGGCTCAGTAGCTTGGTTCACCTTCTTGTCGTAGTCAAAATAGAGTTGGTCAATGGTTCCGGTAACTGCCAAAGTCAAAGGTTGTGCCACATAAGGGACAACTATGGCATCAATTTCCCTTACCAGACCATTTGTTGTTTTGTTGAGCAATAGCCGGATGTATTGCACTGAAGAGAGCTTGTTATAGGCAAAGAGCGGATCAATATCGATCGCAATATTGGAACTTGATGAAGCCTCAATTACACTCAATTGGCTTTGGTTTATCTGATACCATCGGTTCTTGTCATTTGATACGGAAATGTTCCATTCAGATGGAATTGCATGCCCTTTTTTCATGACAATATACACGTCAGGATCATCATTTCCATTCGACGCAATTTCCTCGTCTTCCCCGATATCCCAAATCGCTTGAGCACCATGCGTGCCATTCGATATGAACCGGGAATAGACGCCATCTGGAGCTTCTGATCCCCCAGAATTGACATTGGCAGTGTAGCATTTCCCTTCCAAATTCGGTTCACGCACTGATGAATCACAATTGGGATAATTGGTACCGTCATTGACACGCCCCAAGTCGGGATATACATTGTAAACCTCGTCCTCCTGCATAAAGTCAGCCCAATTGTCCAGAGGATACATGCCCTGAGTTTGCCAAGATTCAAATGGCTTGATCAACTGTTCGAAGAAGAATCCTCTGGTGGAAGAATATTGAAGAACCCATGCCCCTTGTCCCCACCCAAGAATGACATATTCGTCCCCCTTGTTTCCATTGAGTTCACCTGCAAAAATATCGCCGACAATATTCCAAATGGGATTGAGACGGTTTGAAGAGTTCCAAAGGTGAGCATAGTTGTTGTCATTTGGAAACGGTGAGGGAACATTATTCTTCTCGACAACAATTCCATCATTTTCGTATACGTACACCGATCCTGAAAGGGTGCCTGCGACAAAGTCGGGAAGACCATTTCCGTTGATGTCTCCCACCTCTAGCGATTGTATTTTGTCATCTAATGAAGGAGAAGTCCATCGTTCTTCCAACTCAATCCAATGTTCTTCAGAAAACGGATAGCCGGAATGAGACACATATTCAAACACATGGATGCGATTGTCCCACGCCCCAACTATCAAATCAGGAAGGTTGTCAAGGTCGATGTCAGATATTTCTACTGAACTTACCTGAAACATTTTGTCTGATTGCCAAACAAGGTCAAATTTTGAATCCAACTGCGTGAATGGATCAAAGATGTGGGCCTGCTCAAACAGATATGCCCTGCCATCAGCAGACGCAACGGCAATTTCCAAGAGATCATTGTTGTCCGTATCTCCAAAAGCAATGTCCATGATATCAGATTGGATCACTCCCGCACCCGCTTCATAGACCTTTTCGTATTGTTGGCTATCAATGTTCCACCTATAGATATGGACTGTATCATCAATGAGATATCCTCCACCAACAGCCAAAAATTCACCATCATCGCTGACAGCGGACACATGGACTCCAGCATTTGTTATCCATGGATTCCAGACTTGTGTGTAGCTGTTCACATTGTCCCTTAGTTTGGAAGGGAAATTGTAGTTTTCCCCGGCGAAAACCTCATTCTGCAAAACAGAGCCAAGATCTTGTGGTTGGAGAGGCTCTTCGTTGTTGAATCTTTCCACTTGTTGTGGTAAAGAATCAAATTCCTGTGATGGGGGCAGTTCAGGAATAGCTAGCCCCAATCCAAAGCTACTCCCCAGAAACAGCACTGACAGTATGACAACTGCAATTTTTGTTTTATCCGACATGTTTATGACCTAGGTAATTATGAGAAAAGGTTCAAAATAATTTAAAAAGATAAACAATTCACATAATCATTTATTGAACACGTACTCAAAAAATGAGTACTCCGCAAGAAGCCAATGTGATTATGAAGAGCAAATAACCTTGAAAGTCAATCAGAATGCCTTTTCTGGAATCGTTTCGATAAGTGCAGGCAAATTGGACTGCAACCAAGCTGAAATTTGATCTCTGACATCACGAAAAGCCTGAAGCCTGATTTTTTCGGTTCCTTTCACTGATGAAGGGTCAGGACAGCCAGCATGAACCTTCTTATTTGCATAAGGAAAGTTTGGACAGCTTTCATAGGCACTGTCACACACAGTGATAACTAAATCAATTTCGTGGTCATAGAAAAGATCCACTGTTTTTGAGTGGTGATGGGAAATGTCGATCCCGATCTCCTTCATCACCTCTATCGCCAAAGGATGAACGCGAGTTTTTTCTGTTCCAGCGCTGAATGCCTTTACATTTGGAAACAATGCATTGGCAAGCCCTTCCGCCATTTGTGAACGGGCGGAGTTGTGGGTGCACACGAACAGCACTTTTACATTTTTCATGTATTTCCATTCTTTTCGATATTTAGAAGGTTTTTCTCAGAAAATATGAGTCTGTCAGAATTGATGGAGGGACAGTGTTGAAGCCAACTCGAACACATTATCATCCTTCAGGGGACGATTGCCCAATTCGATTTCGTGTACCATTTCAATGATCGCACGATTTGCAGGAACATCGATTCCTTTTTCTTCCGCCTTTTGGACAACAATTCCGTTCAAGTAATCAACCTCAGTCTTTCTGCCACGCAGAACGCTTTGCAGACTACTTGACTTGACATTAGCATATCTTTTGCCCACTACTACAACAAGGCGATCCTTGAGCCATCTTTTGATTTTTCCGGAATTGTTAGGCAGATAGAAAAGGTATGGATTGGCGACAATTTTTTCCAATTTCACTCCATAGGCGTGTGCAACATCAACTACTTCAGAATAAATTTTGAGGAAGAGACGACGTGCAAGTTTGATTTTGAGAATTTTCCCCAAAGGCTTCCCTGTAAGGACACCTACAGAATTGATTGTTGCATTGATTGGAAGCTTGCTCCATTTGACACCAACAATGTTTGGAGTGATTTTTACAGGGGCAGTGGGTTCCAAAAGGGTCTTGAGGCTGCCCAATCGTTTACTAAGAGAGCCATCAAACTCACCAATAAAGAAGTATCCGTCTGATGTTTTCTCATACACTCCGGCTGCTATCATGGAACCGCCCCATGCAACAGTGCAAGGAATGACCCTTTCCATGCCAATCAAACCATGAAGTAATTCCTCAATGAGTCCATTTTGAAACGTCACAATCGAGCCCTTCTTGTCCAACAATGGGAGGATGTGAGGAATCAGGTCTGAAACGTTCTGGGATTTTGTCAGAAGAAAGCAAAAATCAAATATCTGATCATTGGGGACTTCCAAAATTGAGGAATAAACCTTAGGGGCGTTAACATGCTTTGTTTGCCCCTTTTCAGTCACTGTGATGCCGTTTTTTTGAATTGCATTGCAGATTTCCGGATTGCCAGTGACCAAAACGCAATCAAATCCGGCATCAATCATACCAGCGCTGATTGGACCGCCCAAACCTCCGATGCCTGCAACAAGCACTTTGACCATAACCAACCATGAAAGTTGCAATTTTTAAATTATGGGGAGTGACCGAATTTACTGCCTTTCCTCTTCCTCAAGATAATGTACTACCTTTAGAAGAGCCTCGAGTATTCGGTGTTCATCCATTGAAATTTCCCGATCCTTTATGACTTCTTCATACGCATTTTCCCAAATTTGATCCCGTGCGGCTTTGAGAAACTCTTTCTCCTCTTCAGTTATTATTCCATCTTCCCACGCCTTATCAAGGACAAGTGCATATTCCAGTAGGTTTTCCGTGATTTGATCCAACACATTAGCTTCTTCTTCGGTGATG
>JALUTL010000191.1 GCA_027016475.1 Candidatus Heimdallarchaeota archaeon | reverse complement strand
ATATTATTATACTCAATCCCATATTTTTGGCTTTCCGCGTCTTAATTTGACAGTACATTGAAGATTCTCATCATTTCGGGCCCTGTGCTGTCACTGCCCACCAAAACACCTTTGTTGTTTCCCACTATTCCTGGTCTGGGATACGGAGTTCCCCGGTTGACGGTTGTGATGTCTCCCTGCTTGTTGAGCAGTTTCTCCAATTCTCTGATTTCTTCATCCTGGACAAGCGGATGTGCCAAAAATCCATTTTTGTTCTGGTATATGATCGATCCTACCAGAGGATTGTTCATGACTTTCCTTGGAATCACTTCCACATCCAGCGCATTTTCAATTTGGCTTTGGGCTGACCGTTCTATTTCAGGATGTACCAATGCTACTTTTTCACCGACTGTTACAGTGTTTCCAAAGGCTGTAATTTTCGAATGGATTACTTCAACGTTTATATCACTCAGCTGCTTTTTGAGAGTTTCAAGTTCATCAAAGGTAATTACATCAGGCACAATAATCCCATTTTCGTTCCCAGTTGCAAAAAGTCCCAACAACTTTGAATGTACCAACGAAATTGTGATTGGAGTCACCTGCAAAGTTTCCTTACAAAGCTCAATTGCCATTTTTTTTGTTGAAATGGGGAAGATTGCGTATGTATCCGTTGCAAAGGCAAAGATTCCTATGCTTGAATTTCCCTCTAATGCTAGTCGTTTTACATCAAATGGCATCTAATATCACCAGTATCCATTAGGCAAAGAAACTATTCTTCTTCTTCCTCTTCTTCTTCCTCTTCAAGATCAGTTTCAACAGGGCCTGATGGTACGGTTACTGTTGGCTTGGCTTGAACTCTGGCATCAACTGTTGCCAAAAATACTTCCACTACTCCATCGGAATACTTGACCAATCTGACTGGAATTCTTCTGGGTGGTTTTTGAATTCCTCTGCTCCAAATGTATTCATTGACTTCTTGGCCGATGTAGATGTTTTCATCATCGACTTTCATATGTCTCTTAATGAATTCCTTCAGCAATCTCAATGCTCTGGGAGCTCTTTTGTTCCGTGGGATAGTGTTAAGTTTAGGATAGAATGGAACAATATAATTCCTTTCAAACTCAACTGTGTATGCTGACATTTTTCTTACCTCTTTATAGTGCTACTTCGCCAATGCCTTTTGCCTGGTCTTTCGCGAACTCTTCGGTTTGTCCGCATGACCACCCATGTAGGTACTGGTTGGTTTGTGTTCAATGCAGTCGCATATCTTTTTTTCCTGCTGTAGGTTCTGTTTCTTGCCATTTTAAACTCTCCTAAATTTTATTTTTGGATCACGCTTTTTCTCTGAAGCCTGTTTAAGAAGCGAAAGAATTTGTTCTTCCGAAATCTCTCCTCTAATTCTTCCCATTTGGGCCAAACTTATGAGTTGGTTTTCAATAGCTTCAGCAAGTTGCGGTTTTACCAATTTGACATTGCTTAAACGTTCTTTTGCTTTGGAGGACAATATACTTCTCAGTATCGATTCCCTTAATGCCTGCTCTCGAGCTTCCTTTTCTTTTTGAGCCTCCTCACGCTTGCTTTCATCAGCACTTTCCTGCATTTGGCTCATGTATTTCTTTCTGATGGCATCAAGTTCATCTTCTGACATTTTTCTTCCTCCTTAGGTTCTTTGCAATTGATACGCAATGTTATCTAAAAATGCCATTCCTTCAGAAGTAATCTGCCTTCCTTTCCCCGGAATGTTGCGTATCAGCTTTGCTGCCTCAAGCTGTTGTAAAATATTTCTTGCAATGCTGCCGCTTCCAGGCTGTGGCCTTTCTTCCTTTACACCTCTGTTCTGTTTTGATCCATACATTGCCCTTAGTCGCCTTGTCCCTATTGGACCCTTGAGGTATATTTTTCTCAAAACTGAAGCAGCTCTGATATACCACCAATCAGGACGGTCTGGAGGTAATTCCTTTCCCACTCCAGTTTTTACGAATGGTGCCCACTCTGGAGGGGAAATCACCTTGAAGCTTTTCAGCTCGTTTGCTGCCTTTTCAATCAAGTCAAAAGCAGCCACATCATAAACTGTAGTCATGATAGGTTCCTCTTGTCGGTTTTCAATCTAGAATGGAAACCCTCTTTGATAAATATCACTATAGGTTCGATTCAATCATTTCTGTTTATTGTAAATTTAACGCGGACGCGTTATTTTGCAGCAGAATTAATTTTAATTATGTCTCCGCTTTGCAAAACGTGATTTGCGCTGATTCTTTTGCCTGTGTTTACATGGATTGCATTGATGAAATTCTTAGCTAAATCAGTATGAATTTTACTGGCCAATTGAATTGCTGTAGTTCCCTCAGGAACAAGGTGGCAGTCTGGCAGAACTTTTCCATCCTTGTCTGTGAGATGACTGGCATCAACAACTGGAAATACAGGAATAAGCTTTAAGGTCTTAAAGGTTGCCGCCTCCAAAAGCTCCACAACACCTGTTGTTTGACCTTTATTCAACATGTTCTCTTCGATCAATTTAACATTTGCTACCTTTCTGTCGTTTTTGTCAATTTTATAGATGATTTTAGTTGATCCTGGATTATACTCAATTAGTCCCTGCTTGTCAGCCATTCTCAGAACCAATTCTGCCAATCCGGATGTTTCAATAATGGTGTGGTTAGGAAATCGGGATTTTAACATGGCTACGACCTCTTTTGCCTTATCTCGGTCTATCTTATTGGCCGCTACAATCATTGGAAATCTAGTTTCCCTAATCTTGGTTACCAAAAGGTACAGTTCATCAGAATCCCACTGGGTTGGCTGTTTGGTTGAAATAAAGGCCAAATCTCTGGTTGCACGGACTACTAGATCTTCGGTCACCTTCAATCCAGCAAGTTTTTCAGAGATGACTTTTGCTATCTTTTGCTTTTCGGTTTCAAGCTTACGGGCAATTCTTTTCCAGTCTTCAACCAAGATTTTTTCCATCCATTTCGTGAGTTCTTCTTCGATCCATTGAATGTCGTTGCCCGGATCCCAGAAATCAACAGGGTTTCCTTCCGCGTCAGTGCTACCTGATGCATCAATCACATGAATTAAAACGTCTGACTGTCTTAAGTCATCCAAAAATTGGTTTCCCATTCCCTTGCCTTCAGCAGCTCCTGGTACAAGCCCAGCAACATCCATTAATTCTACTGGAACATATCTGACACCATTATTACAATAACCGGAATTTGGTGAACATTGCACACCATATTTTGTGCAAGGACATAAAACTCGTATATATCCCACACCTTTGTTTGCTTTAATTGTGGTGAATGGATATTCTCCCATCTTCGCGTTGACCAATGTCAAAGCGTTAAGTATGGTTGTTTTTCCAGAAGAAGGTTTTCCAATAATTCCAATTAAGGTGCCCACAGGCCTGTGGTAAGATTCTTGGTTAAAAAGAATTTTATATACCCGAGAAGTTATTCCAAGCTTGACCCAATCATTTCATTTTTAAAAATGTAAATTATTTGTTTCCTTGTGGTTTTGAAATCTTTAGGGAAATCTCTAAGTGATGCAGTAAACAAAGTTATGAGAAGAGGACCTGTTGATGCTGCATTAATAAAGGAACTAAAAAACGACATATTCAAGGCCTTAATATCTGCTGATGTAGAGATTGGCATTGCAACTGACGTGGTTAATAAAGTGGAACAAAGATCCTTGACAGAAAAGCTTCCGCCTGGGCTGGAACGGAACAAGGCTGTAATCAACATTCTGTATGAAGAGCTGACAAAGATGATGGGGGATCAAGCTTACCCCCTTAACATAGCGAAGGGAAAGACCAACATCATTATGGTTGTGGGTATCCAAGGTTCTGGAAAAACCACAACGATCGGGAAACTGGCAAACCTTCTGAAAAAAGAAAAATGGAACGTTGGTTTAATTTGTACAGATACGTGGCGTCCTGGTGCTTACGAACAGCTCAAACAACTCGGTGATCGTATCGGAGTCGAGGTATTTGGTGACCCAGAACAAAAAAATGCCATCAAGCTTGCAACAAATGGAATAAAGTATTTCAAGAAACAAGGAAAGGATCTCATAATTGTTGATACAGCTGGTAGGCATAAAGAAGAAACTTCATTGATTAAGGAAATGAAAGATCTTGACAAAAAAATCCGTCCAGACGAAATTATCTTAGTGATTGATGGAACACTGGGACAAGCCGCAAAGAAACAGGCTTTGGAGTTTCGTAAAGCTACAGAGATAGGAAGCATTATTGTCACAAAACTTGATGGTACAGCAAAAGGAGGCGGTGCAATTTCAGCGTCAGTAAGCACTGGAGCTCCAATTAAGTTTATTGGTGTAGGGGAAGACATAAATGATTTGGAACGATTTGATCCCAAAAAATTTGTTGGCCGGATTTTGGGAATGGGTGATCTGGAAACTTTGCTGGAAGAGGTCAAAAATGCCCAAATCCAATTGGATGAGGATCGAACCAAAGATATTATGAA
>JALUTL010000190.1:989-4480 GCA_027016475.1 Candidatus Heimdallarchaeota archaeon | reverse complement strand
ACAAAAATGAGGAAGCAACAAGAGAGGCATTCCGGGACGGGTGGGAGCTGAGCTTACGCATGCAAATCTGATAGAGAATGCCATGGTTGTCGCCCATACCATGGGGCTACGTTCTACGGATCGACATCTTGTAGCCCTTCCACTTTTCCATTCATTCGGCCAAACTGTTCAGTTGTTGGCAGGGTTCCTTTCTGGGTGCACCCTTGTACTTTTGGAGAGATTCCAGCCGAAGAATGCGTTCGAAATGTTCCAGCAAGAACAGATCAGCATTTTTGTAGGAGTTCCAACGATGTATTGGCAACTGTTGCATTATGAAGCACAAGACCGGTACGATCTCCAACAGATAGCGACCCATCTTCGTTTGGGCGTGTCAGGAGGTGTGGCAATGCCAAAAGAAGTCATGACAGCATTTGAGGGAAGATTTGGAGTTACCATTCTGGAAAGTTATGGACTTTCCGAAACATCGCCGGTCGCCTGCTTCTCTCGGCCAGATTTGCCGCGCAAAGTTGGATCCATCGGTGTTCCCCTTCCGTTTGTTGAAATGATCATTGCAGATGAAGAGGGAAAGCAGATGCCTGTAGACGAAGTGGGCGAGGTGCTTATACGCGGACACAACATCATGAAGGGGTACTACAAAAATGAGGAAGCAACAAGAGAGGCATTCCGGGACGGGTGGTTCCATACTGGAGATCTAGGGAAGGTAGACAAGGACGGCTTCTTCTATATCGTTGATAGGAAAAAGGACATGATCAACAGGGGGGGATACAATGTCTATCCAAGAGAAGTTGAGGAGGAATTGATACTGCATCCCAGCATATCGCTTGTCGCTGTGGTCGGAGTCCCCGACGAGCAATATGGGGAAGAAATAGTGGCTTATGTGGTGTTGGAGAAAGAAAAGAAGGCAACACAGGAAGAGCTGATCAAATGGTCTAAAGAGCGACTTGCCACCTACAAGTATCCTCGCAGGTTTATTTTTGTAGAAAGACTTCCGACCACTGCAACAGGAAAGATTCTGAAACGGCTCCTTAAGAGTGGGCAGTATTGAAGGCTCTGTCGCCTGCATCGCCCAAGCCAGGGACAATATATCCCTTATCGTTTAGCTTTTCGTCGATAGCACCTGCAAAAATCTTGATGTCAGGATGATGCTCCGAAAGCCGATTCACACCATATTGGGCTGCAATAGCGCATGCCACCATGATTTGGGCAGGGGATTGTTTCTTGACTTGGTCAATGGCATAGAGCAATGTGGAAGCGGATGCAAGCATCGGATCCACAATAATCGCGGTGGAGAAATCCACATCGGGCAATTTGGAATAGTCCACCAATATTTCAAAATCTGTTCCTGCATCACCTATCATTTTACCGCGGGATGCAGAAATGAATCCGATCATTGATTCTGGAAACTGGTCGATGATTCCGTCCATCATTGGAAGTGCAGCCCTCAGGATGCCGATCACGGAGATTTTTTGTGAAAAACCCGTAAATTCTGCCACACCCAGAGGAGATGTCACTTGGAATTTCGAGGTTGGAATATGTTCTGCCATTTCATATGCCATCAATCGACCCAGCTTTCTGAGAGAAAGGCGGAAGGCGTCCGGAGGAGTGTTTTGGTTCCGCAATGCAGCAACAGTCCGTGACACAAGAGGATGACTGTCCAAATTGTAAATCATCATTGGCTTTGGAAAACATAGGTCTATCAACTTTGTCATATATCGTCAACCCTACGGAAAGTTTCCCGCGACATTATTTTTCCCATCAAAATGCAAAATTGAAAGCCATGGCAATTTCTATTATGCAATCCTGAGCGATTCACATTGGGAAAACACGCAGAAAAACTAAAATAATCGAAATGAGGAGGGAAAGTGAGAACGAACCAGGTAATGTGAGGTACGAAATGAGGAAAGGAAAAGGATTAAGGCTGACAGTTTTTGTTCTGGCTACTGTTTTGATGATGAGCACCATATGGGGAACTTCTGCAAATTTTTCGGTCTGGACAAACGTTGTCAACGCCTACTATACAGATTCTGATGCTGATGGATACGAAGACGATGTTATTGCCGTTGCAGACATAATGATTTATAACGGATATTATGGAATGCTTATTGAGCTTTATGTCGGATTGGAGCTCCCAAGCGGTGCAGAATTGTGGTATTTTGTAAAGCTGCGAGCATATGTCTCCTATTTCACCTTGGAGTTCAATTTCAAGGATTCGGCGACAGAACAAGGATGGTACACAGTTCATATTGTAGGGTTCAGTGTTTATGATACGTATTCAGTGATGAACAGCTATACATTTGACCCTCCAGGTGGTACCAGCAATCAACCACCAAGTTTGGAGGTTTCAGTCATAAGCTAATCTTTTTTCTGGAGTAGTTTTTCAGCGACTGGAAAGAGGTTGTTTGCCTCCAAAGCCTTCAATGGCATATCAATCATCCATTCAGGATAGACTTTCCATTCCTTCAAATACGGATCAAAATTTCTGTGCCAAAGGTAATACCTGATAGGCCGGTTTCCCAAGAACATGACCCGGACGTCCTCAAATTTTTCATAGAATAGTTGGGCCAAATCGCCAAAATACTGCTGCGGAAGCATGACCCAAAAGAATATGAGATCATCGCTTTGGTAAAAGCTGTTGGGGAAGGGGACAACACCTGTGTTTACTGCCTTCATGAGCTGGCTCACGGGAAGGGTTTCATACTTGAAGACAAACATGACTTGGGTGAACAGGCCAAATTTATGAGAATTGATCTGCAGGGTACTTCGTCGGATGATCTTGTTGTCCTTGAGGGCACGGACATATCGGGAAATGGTCTGTTGCGATTTTTTCAGGAACCGTCTTTCCTCTGCATACTCGTGGGCATATGTTACCGTGATGTCCTTGATGATTTCCTTTTGGGTTCTTTGTGTATCACGAGTCATTTCACGGAGCATGATGATGTCAAACATGTTCAATTTATGCAGGATGGAAGGAAGGAAATCCTGTCTGGTGCTGAACACCACCATTTCATCAAAAACTTCCCGTGCTTTTTTGATGTCAAACCTCCATTCTTCCTTTTTTATGTCCCAAAATTCGGGTTTGCCTTTGCTTGCTTCAAGAGGAATTGCATCAGGAAAAATCTCGTAGGATTCAATGATATGGTACTGTTCCTTAAGTATGTCAAAAGCGTTCATAAGGTAACGTAATGCGTCAGGATTGTCTGGAAGAACGAACATTGTCAACATTCCATTTTTGGCACCAAAAACTAGATTTCTATAAACAGTGTAGGGATGGGCATCACAAAACAGCTCAAGCAACTGAATGTTTTCTTCCTTGAATTTGGGTTCCAATTCGAAAAGGACAATATGGAGGCGCATTCCGATTCTGAACCAATCAACTTCAGCCTGTGAAACACCGATTATGTTTTGCTCCTTTAGTTTTTGGATGTGACGAGAAATGGTAGGAAGTGAATAGTTTTTTTTCATGATTTTGTTGACTTTTTTGGTCACTTCTT
>JALUTL010000190.1:0-979 GCA_027016475.1 Candidatus Heimdallarchaeota archaeon | reverse complement strand
TTTTCATAGAGAACCACTAGTATCACAAGGTCAATAGGTTTCATTTCAACCACTATTTCTGTTATACGAGTTTAGGACTATCAGTTAAAACGTTTGTGGCAAAGCCATATTTAAATTTTCATTCAAGCACAAAATAATTACAAAATGTGCAACATTTACCATTCACCAGAAACTTTCCATTCAATTTCATTTTCACTTTCAAGGTACCCTTTCTCCCTCAACTGTAAAAGTGTCCTGGCCACGATGACAGGAGACGTTGATTTTACATTTTCCTTCAATGCCGAAATGTCGGCAATGTTCTGCAGGGCAATAAGGAACATAATTTCAAATGGTGGGAATTGAAGAAGGGAATCCATGTCAAATGGTGTTTGTGAAGGAATCAATCCATCCTGTTCCAATCGTTCCTTCAGTTTCAACAGAAAGTCTCGATTTGCCTCTATCATTTTCTGCTTTTGCCTTTCCTTTTCCAGCTGTATTTCAAGTCGAGCCTTTTCTTGTGCCTTTCGTTCATCCTCTCCAAGCACACTCAGGAAGCGAGGAGTCAGTTCCCAAGCGTCCGCAGATTTCTGCTGAATATAGCCGCTGTTTTCCAAATGCATCATCCCCCGTGATATCTGGACAGGGGATATTTGGGGGTTCTTTTGCTTGATTGTCTGCAAGCTTGTTTGAGGATGATCCCGAATGGTTTTGAGGATGGCATAGTTCACGTTTTCTGAGGGCTTCTCGTCCTCCTTCAATAAAGAAAGTTTGAACAGGGCGGAGCGGAACGCCACCTCTGCGGCATCCAATTGTTGCTCAGATGATGCAGGTTGCGTCTGTGAAGTGCCTTCAGCTGGTGGAGAGGCAGTTTGTGAAATGGAAGGGACTTCGTCAGAATCATCTGATTCCTCCGATGGTGATTCTGATTCTGGAATTTCCTTCAGAGTATTCAGCAACTTTTCACTTAGCCCGTACAGGTAAGTTTCCTCGGCGACTGCTC
>JALUTL010000189.1 GCA_027016475.1 Candidatus Heimdallarchaeota archaeon | reverse complement strand
CAATGTTTGTGAAATCAAAAACGGAGTGATCCCCAAAATATAGTTGACTGACTGTTGTTCCAACTACTGTCGCCATGATAAGAGGAAATGGTGATACGGATTTTTTGTCCCGTCTGATGACTTCCATGCCAAACAAGATTCCACCCAAAGGGGCATTGAAAATTGCTGCTATCCCAGCAGACGTGCCAGAAATGACCAATAACTTTCTTTCCTCTGAATCGAGATCGAACAGTTGTCCAATCAAACTGCCGAACCCGCCTCCAATTTGGGCGATTGGACCTTCACTTCCCGCTGATCCTCCTGAACCAATCGTTATTGCTGATGCAATGATTTTGACAAACGGAACCCTATACCTTATTTTTCCACCGTAAAAATTTACCGCTGAAATAATCTCAGGAACACCATGTCCTTTTGCTTCCTTTGCATAACGGGACACAATAAATCCACATAGCAGACCTCCTAAGGTTGGCGTGGCTATGATTAGCAATGGTTCTGGAAGAAATGGCACTAAAACCTTCAAAAGATCAAAACCTTCTCTTGCACCTTCTACCAAGGAACGGAAAACAATTGCACCAAATCCTCCAACCATTCCCACTAGAATTGAGAGAAATACTAATTTTACTTCCTTTTGAAATTCTTGGTCCCGGATTGACGTTGCTTTTAATGTGCCCATACCAAACATTGGCCAACCACTCAACTGGCCATCTTGTTTCATTACATATGTAAATTTGTAAAGCGATTGTGTAATTCAAATAGTCAATTATTAAATCTAACAGATGGCCTTTAGCCGAGTATTTCGCTTTATTAGCTTTAAGATTTCTGCATAAGCAACCAAAGACAAAGAAACAACAGTTACATATATCCAATCCATAAAGGTCAGCGGCATGGTGTTGAAAAATTCGAAAAAGAAGTCATATTCAATTCCAAACCAAGCTTCAAGGAGTTGGTCTCCTTGAATTACAAAAAATTGGATAATTGAAGAAATAAATACTGTTAACACCAAAGTTCTGTTTTTGAAGAACCGTGATCCCAAGATAGATGCAGTATCTTCTCGTACATTGAGTGAGTGTGCGAATTGAGTGAGCGACATGATTGCAAAAGCTATAGAGCTTGCATAAACGGCACTATTTGAATTGAAGAAGTTGGTCTCCAGGACTAGAATATATGAACCTAAGGTCACAAAGCTTATGTATCCTCCAAATAGGAGAATATGGTTTATTCGTTCACCAGAAATCAAACTCTCGTTTGGATCACGAGGTTTTCGTTTCATGATCCCTTCGGATGGGGGGTCTGTTCCAAGTGCAAGAGCCGGCACACCGTCAGTCACTAGGTTTATCCACAAAATCTGAGTGGCAACAAATGGAATCGGCAAGCCGATGATAAGGGCAAGAAAAATGACTACTATTTCTGCAAGGTTGCTGGAAAGCATATACCGAATGAATTTGGTCATGTTGTCATAGATGCCTCTTCCCTCTTCTACTGCCTTAACTATTGTTGTGAAATTGTCATCCTCTAGGATCATGTCAGCTGTTTCTTTGGTAACATCTGTTCCACTTCCCATGGCAATGCCAATATCCGCTCCTTTCAAGGCGGGGGCATCGTTTACTCCATCCCCTGTCATTGCAACAATCTCACCTTGTTCCTTCAACATACGAACAATTCTTAATTTATGTTGAGGACTTATTCTTGCGAACACTTCGACTTTGCTTATTTGATCTTTCAGTTGATCGTCTGAAAGTTCATCTAATTCAACACCTGTCAGAACATTGTTTGGATCAGTCACAATCCCGATCTGTTTTCCTATTGCCATGGCTGTTTTTCTATGATCCCCAGTGACCATAATTACTCTGATACCCGCGGTTTTACATTCCGAGACAGCTTCCTTCACTCCTTCTTTTGGTGGATCAATCATTGCCATGAAACCGCATATGACTGTCCTCGCTTCAAATTCATAAATGTTGTAGGAAGGAGAACGCAGGGCGTAGTATCCAAAACCAAGAACTCGAAGTGCGTTATCTGCCATACTGTCTATTAATTCCTGTATTTCCTTCTTGATTTCATTCGTAAGTGGTTCAGGACCATTCCCTCGATCGATCATCTTTGCAATGCTCAACAGCACCTCGGGAGCCCCCTTAGTATAGGCAACTTTGTCATCGGGATCTTCAATATTTTCTACGATTACAGTCATTCGTTTTCTTTCCGAATCAAATGGAATCTCATCGATTCTGCGGTAGGTTTCCAGAAGTTTCTCTTTTTCATAGCCATATTCTTTCCCAACCCTCAGAAGGGCAAGCTCGGTAGGGTCTCCAAATTCTTCCCCGTTTTCAATGCTTGCGTTGTTGCAGTAGATTGCCCCCTGTAGCATTCGTTCCGTCCCATTTTTCGGTGCAATGTAGTTTATGACATCATCAGATCCATTGAAATCCACAACAATAGGACGTAAATCATTAAAGACCACCCCTTTCAATACAGTCATCCGGTTCATGGTCAGGGTTCCTGTTTTATCAGTGCAAATAACTGTCACCGAACCCAGACTTTCGACTGCTGGCAGTTTCTTCACAATTGCATGTTCCCTTGCCATCTTTTGAACTCCCAAAGCCAAAGCAAGCGTGATGACAATTGGCAATCCTTCAGGAATTGCTGCCACCGCCAAACTAACGGCTGTTTCTAGCATTTCCAAAAATGGACGCTCGATGGCGAAGGTTCCATAAAGTACCATGAAAATCATCAAGGCAATAATGGCAAATCCAAGTTTTTTTCCAAACTCATCAAGCTTAATTTGAGTAGGAGTAGGTGCGTCATCTATTTCATCAACCTCTTGCGCTATCTTCCCCATCTCTGTAGTCATGCCTGTTGCAACAACCACACCTTTCCCTTTTCCAAACGTTACATACGTGCCCATATAGACCATGTTTCCCCTATCACCAAGGGCAGATTTCTCAGGAAAAGTAGAGAAGCTGAGCTTGTGTACCTCTGTACTTTCTCCAGTTAATTGTGATTCGTCGACCTTCAAGTTGTTGACTTCAATCAACCGACAATCTGCTGGAATCCTGTCTCCCTGTTCGAACAAGATGATGTCTCCGGGGACGAGGCTGGTTGAATCGACTTCTATTTCTTTTCCATCTCTAACAACAACATTTCTATGCGATAGCATTCGACTGAGAGCCTCAATGGCCTTGTCGGCCTTCCACTCTTGATAAACTCCCAAAACAGCATTCAAAATCAGAATAATCACTATCAGTACCGCTTCTTCAATTTCATGTAACAAAATCCCTGTCACGAAGGCCGCAATGATCAAAATGATTACCAAGATGTCCTTGAACTGTTCTAAAAACAAAGCGAAGACAGATTTTTTTTTCTTTGCCTTTAGCTTGTTTTCACCGTATAATTGCAAACGTTTTTTCGCTTCTTCCGATGATAGACCCATTTCGGACGTTTCTAAATGTTCCAAAACTTTCTCTTTCTCCAAACTATGATACGCCAACTGCTCATAAAAAGAAGTAGCCTGCTCAACCATCTACATATTCTTTATTCAAAAGTTGTTTTTAAGTAAGACTCTTTGTCTCAAGATTAAATGCTAGGGCTTGCCCCATTTTCTCTCACGAACTTCCTACCATTATGAGCTGTTCAATGAACAAGAGTGAACTCGTGATGCAATTGACCGACTGTTGAAGATCCGACGCCGGTAAAAAAGAGGAGGGTGTAATCCGTTGTATTAAGTCCTTCAGTGTAGAATTACTTGAATTGGCAAGGTCTTCCAATTTTGAAACCAGAACAATGACATTTTGAGGTTTAATCTGTTCCAGCGCTCGAATGTCCAACTGTGATCTGCTATCAACCAAAAATATAGACTGGCTCATATTTGTCGTTTTCAATCGTTTTAATTCTTCAATGTCCATTAGCAGATTAATATTGATTTGGCTTGTTTTGATTGTTACAGAACCCCTACCCCTTTCTATATCAATTTCTAAATGATCCGGCAGATTTCTTAAAAGAATGTTTACAATCTGAGAGAGGATTTTCATGAGGATTTCATCCTTTGAAACAATAATCAAATTATGAGGACCATCTGTGACGTTGCTGGCCAATTCCATAAGCTTGTCAGCTGGCTTGATTGCAAGCGATTGTAAGCTTCGGTCTATACGTTGGATGTTTTCAACTGAATGGATGGTTGCGTCTTCATAAAAATTCACGATCATGGTGTGATCATGATGATTAAAGCTAAGCGAAAACATTTCTTTGCTTACCTTTGCTGGCACAGGTAGTCCTGGAATGACCTTTTTGTCCTCTTCCTCTTTTTCTTTTGAATACTGAACCGTTTCCATGGCTCCGCATTTTGGACAGGATGTTTTGAACTTAACAAAAACAGGTTCACTCACTAAAAATATGTCTCTATTTTCTAATTTAAGCCTATTTTATTATGATTGAAAAATAGATTTGACTTTCCTCGATGAAATAGTGGCAATTCACCAACCTTTGACCTGAAATCTTTATATCAGCT